>NZ_JBVVQU010000001.1:0-108471 GCF_055811555.1 Mesorhizobium sp. WSM4813 | reverse complement strand
GCTGACTATGGTCGTACTCTTCGCAGATTTTCTAAGGCGCTTGAGAGTCGGGGCCTGACGATCTCTGGGCTGGATCATGATTCGCGGATCGAATTCGCCGAGACGTTGTTTCCAGACAAACGCAATCTCATCTTCGCGTTGCAACGGGTTCGCGATGCGGAGCCCGCGTCACCTGGCGCCCGTGCTACCCGCTATCCCCATCTGTCCGACGAACACCGGGACGTTATTGATAAGGCGATCGCCCACGCTGCGGTTCAGCAAAAATATAGCGAGAGCACGGTCCGAAAATACACGTATTCACTTCGCCGATTGGCGAATGATCTCGGCGCTCGTGGCCAAGCGACTGATCTAAAAAATCACCAGTCCCTGGTCGATCACGTCGATGCTTTCTATCCGAAAAACGACGGCATAAAGACGGCGTTGAACGTCCTGCGTGCGTATCATGAGCCGGGCTATTCAGCGACTGTCGGGCGGCCAGCGCCGGTGCCCTCAAAAGCAGACGCGCATGTCTTTGAACAAGTGACCAGTGACAGCAGGTTGGCCCCAAGCAGCCGTGCTGACTATGGTCGTACTCTTCGCAGATTTTCTAAGGCGCTTGAGAGTCGGGGCCTGACGATCTCTGGGCTGGATCACGATTCCCGGATCAAATTCGCCGAGACGTTACTTCCAGACAAACGCAATCTCATCTTCGCGTTGCAACGGGTTCGCGATGCGGAGTCCGCGTCAGCCGGGGGTCTCGAGACGGCCCGGAGGCTGTTCGATCAAGCTGACGAGTCGCCAACCAATCCAGAGGAGGTTCTGCGACTGGAACAGGGGTTGAGCGAAGTGCTTCAGCGACGGCAGGATGATCAAGCCTCCTCGTCTTTTTTCAGCGACCCAGGGATGCCCGCTCGACCGGGTGACCTCAACAGCATCGTGGCCGACGCTTTCGCAGCGGCCGGCACTGGGCACGCCGGAGTTGAGGCCGCCGCCTCGCCAGATCAGGCTGTTCCTATCGCCGGCGCATGGACACGTTCCTGGCGGCGTGTGGGGTAACGCATGTCCGCTGGATGGAACTCGGAACAATGGACGGGATCATCGGCTGCGTCGCCGCCGGGGTAGGGATGGCCATGCTACCTCGGGGGGTCGTTCAGGATGCGGCAGCCGACGGACAGGTCATCATACACCAGCTATCTGACAATCTGCGGTCGGCGCCGACTGTTTTTGTGACGCGGAGCGACGAGTATCTCTCCGCGGCACTTCAGGCTTTCATGACGGTGGCGTCTGAGGCGCATTCACGGCCTCAGCCGGCAAGACCAGAGCCGGTGCGACAACTGCAGCGGGCTTAGGAAAGGTGGAGCAAAAACAAGGGGTCAGTCAGACGCAATCGTCGGCGGATCTTGATGGCAGCTCGTAGAGTCCGTTTGCCCAGAGATCGCCTACGATGCTGGAAAGGCGCTGCATGCTGCCGCAAAAGCAAGGAATGGGCACGGATTGGAGCACAATGGCTGGCCAGGGTGCTCCGCTTGCGCGTGCCATGCGGCCGAACTCATTTCGACATCGGTTCAGGAGCTTGAGGTCAGCACTGCTGCTCTTAAGACCGAGGTTCAACAATCACTATCGAGATCAGTAAGTGGGACTGTCGTCGACGGTGACCCGCAGCAGCCGAGTGCCCCATCTGTGGGATGCCTGCGTTTTGGGAAACTTGGACAGTCACACGATCTTCGCATGATCGCTGAGGGTACACCCGCCGCGGGTCAATAGCCTATCAATCGATCGTGGAAGTTTACGGCACCCAAGGCTGGCGGCGGAGCTGTTCACAGCCCACTGAACCCAGTTGGAGCCCTTGTCTTCCCAGTAGCCCGGATACATTGGCGACGAACACCTCTAGGATATGCTTTGGGGTTCTTGAAGCCGAGCTTAGTCGACACCCTAAGCTTCATCGGTGAACGATATTTGAGCGGCAAGAATCCTTCCCGAAATCGAGCGACAGGATGGTTTGCGGGTGCAGTGCTGTCGGCATATCGATACTGGAATAATAGCGGTCCGCATTTGAAGCCGACATATTTGGCTGTCATGTCCGCGCCAACATGCTGGAGGAAGACGCTCAGAGGAATACCCCTCCACTCACCGATCGCGCTCCAGCCCTCGCAGGCTCCTTGATCCCGCGCACAATTCCGTTGGCAGCATTCTCGACTGTCTCCGTTCGGCTACACGGCTCAGGATGCAGGAACTGCTGCTCGAGGTTTGGGAGCAGTTCAAAACGACGGTCGTCTTCGTCACGACATCGACGAAGCCTTCCTGCTTTCGGATCGAATCATCGTCATGCAGTGCACAGCCAGGTCGCATCCACGAAGAAATCAATGTGGCCTTTCGAGAAGCCGAGGACCACTGACATCATCGCGTCCGGCGAGTTCTTGCGTTTGAAACAGCGTTGCCTACAGCAGCTTCGTAGCGACAGGCGGAGAGATACCCTGGCGCGGCTTTCACCTCTTGGTTAATTGGAGCTGTGCTTCGCGGATTCCCTTCTCGGCTAAGCCCAACCACGAGCGCGCCTCGGCTGATTCCGGCGTGCGTTTGGGGCCGCATCCCGCTCCTAAACCGTCAACTTCGTTTCCATGCAGCTAACATCCCGATTTTTCCCATCGACGTGAAAAACGGAACGTAATTCCTTATCTCGAAACGCTGGTCGGAAAGCATCCGCCTGAGCGTCTGGTGACGGCCTGCCGCCCAGGTCACCACATCGCCTGGCAGCGACACTCGCGCCATCCCCTGCTGCAGAATCGCAGAAGACAGATTATCAAGCTGCGTGGGAGCGACCGACACACCGATCACATCGCAATGATCGTTTTTTACGCGCATGCGAACAACTCCTCAAAGAACCATTATGTAATAGTTACGAAATCATTTGCAGCTTCGCGCAAAATGCGTAGCGTCTCATCCCTCAACAAGCACCAGCAAAATTGGATTTCGACTAACCCGCTTGACCTTGCCGCGGGTCGGCCGCCTAATTGTTGAATAAGAAGACCCAAAATACAAGTGAAAAGAATGTTAATTTTATTTGTTACTGGGATCTCTAAAATTACATAATGCCGCGATATTTCACACTTCTGGCCCGTCGCCGGGTTCCTCTCACGACGTTACCTCTCGGCGGGCTTCGGGCCCGAGAGCCGCAATACGCGAGGGCCGCGTCGCGCAATAGCCCTTGAAGCCTTCGGCGGCGAAGCGCTCTGCCAACGCCATATGCAGCTCTTGGACTTGCCGGTCTGCCGGAAGGCGGGTGATCGCGATGGATTACAATCTTCTTTTAGGCATTCCGGCGGCTTCGAGCGGCCGAGCAAGGCGGACGAATTCGCCGACCGGACAGACGCCTTTCGCGCCGCCTTCGACGCGCAATATCAGGGCAAACGCATTCCGCTGGAACTCGGTTTCCATTTCACACTGATGAATGACGGCGCCTACTGGAAGGCGCTGGAGCGCTTTGCCGGCGAGGTCTGCACCAGGCCCAATGTCGAGTGCATCAGCTATCGCGACTATGTTTCGCGCCAACGCCGGCAAAAGTGGGCGTCGGTGGGCGGCTGAACCGAAAGCGCTCGCCGCCCCGTCACTCTCAACTTACCGGCTGATCCTCAGGCCGCAAGCCGGCTCGCTCTCGCTCCAGATAGGCCTGGTCGATTTCCGGCAGCGGCGCCCCTTCAAGTGTCGCCTCGAAGGCGCGCAGGCGTTTGTAGATGGATATCAGCTCGACGATGGTCGGCCAGGAATTCACGAGATACTGGAACGAAGTGGCGACTTGTGAAAAGGCGGTAACAATCTGCTGGAAAACGCCAAATGTTATCTTGCCGATTGCCAAGGTCGGAACAAGAATAAGCGTAGCGAATACGTTGTCGACTTGAAGGTATAGATAGCGGACCATGTCGAAATAGACATAGTGTGCATAGAGAGTGAAATAGTTCTTGCGAACATTTCTGAAAAGCTCGGCCAGAGTTGGTGGCTGCGCTCGTGCCGTATCGTCCTCGCCGAGGACAAGTTCCTTGCGCAGCGCGGCTTCAACCCGCTGATTGCGAAATTCCAACCCGGGCAGCCTGACGCCGACGACTGCCAACAAGCCGGTGCCAAACAGCGACCAGGCGATCGCCGCAATGACCAGCGGATAAGGGATTGCGCCGACGATTGGGAGCGTTGAGACATGGAGAGAAAGGGAGGCCAGCAAGGGCAGGAATGCAATCAGGGTCATGATGGAGTCGATGAAGTTCACGCCGAGCCCCTGCATTGTGCCGGAGAAGCGCATCGTGTCGTCCTGAACGCGCTGCGACGCCCCTTCGATATGGCGCAGCCTCGGCCAGTAAGCGGTAAAATAATCGTTCATCGCGGTGCGCCAGCGAAACACATAATGCCTGACGAAAAAGACGTTCAGAACGGCGATGCTCATATAGACCAGGGCCAAGGACAGAAACTGCCATACTCCGTAGTAAAGCTCGGCAGGGGAAACGGAGCCCGGCGTGGTCAGCGCCTTCTGCACCATATCGTAAAACATGCCGCGCCAGTCATTGAGCGCCACGCTGATCTGCACGATGAAATTGGTGACGAAAATAATCAAACCAGAGCCAAGGATCGACCAGTTCTGCCAGCGATGCGGGGAATACAGCGCCCAGAAAAGGTAGAATACGCCCATGCCGGCGAAGAAATATCCGTAAAACCAGAGGAATGCCGGCGTCAGGAATCTTATCGGGCTGATGACTGGTGCTGCCTGCGGGTCGACCGGCGGCATGCCGAGCATCGTGCCAAGGTGCTCGCCGCCGAAAAACCACAGGAGGACGAGCAGAAGGCTCCAGGCGACGGCCGAAGTGAAAAACAACTTCGGCTGCGGGAAGAAGGATACGAACACTGTTGGGAAATCCTCGGTCGATGCGCAAATCAGCGGCGTTGCTGTTCAGCGGGCGGTGACATACGCCAGCTTTGCCATTTTGCTAAAATCGTCGTGTCAGTAGTAGACGATGATGTCGCCGACGGCCTCGCCGGAAATCTTACGCGCTGCGTCGGAGGCAGTCTCAAAAGAGTCGTCAGTGATCACCACCACATGCTCGCCCTTCGCAACCGCAGACGGACCGCCGTAGAAGCTGCTCACCAGGCTGCCAGATTTTGCGGCGGCGTTGTTGACGAAGTTCGCGCCAAAACCGTCGCCGCCGCGGCTCACCTCATCGAAGGCGAAAGTGTCCTCCTTCGCGTTGAAATCGCTGATAGTGGTAATGTCCGCCGTCCCCTCGACTACTCCGTGGATCGGATTGTGGAACTGGAACAGAAGCGTGTCATTGCCGGCCCCCCGTCAAATCGTCTTTGCCATCACCCACGTAGAGGACATCGTCTCCGGGACCGCCGGAGAGCTTGTCATGATTCTCGCCGACGAGGCGCGGTTGGAAGCGGCCGTTGTCGCCGCGAAGATAGTCGTCGCCCGTTCCGCCGCAGATTCGGTCATTTCCCTCGCCGCCGATGCCGTGATCATCGCCATCGCCACCTTCGATCTTGTCATTGCCGCGACGATCCTCAAACCGGTCATTGCCCTCGTCACCCGCCATCCAATCCTCGAGATCGGTGCCGATGAGCCATTCGGGACGCGAGGACTTACCCTCGATGATGTTTGCCATCGCAGATACTCCTTATGATGCAACCCACCACGCCACCTGGCGCCCTCATATTCCTCATCAGATAATCGGGGAAATCGAATTGGCAGATAGAAAGATTTACGAAATGGATGTGTGGCATCGGCTTCGTCCTTCTGCGTAGCAGTTGCCGGTCTCGGTGGCGGCGGGCGACGCTTCAGCCGACGGCGCTGAAAAGTCGGTCGTCAAACCGGACGAACCATGGTCCAGCGGTCAGAGGCCAGCGGCGATTACGCCGTCACCCAACTGACGCTCCCGCAACTTCAGCTGTTTTGAAACGGAATTCATGTGCAAGAAGCTTCGGTTTCTTTGGTCCGCCGGGCTCGCGTTTGTTCTCACGGTCCCAGCTTGCGCGGCGGGCTCCGGCTTGCCTTGGGAACAGCTGCTGCAGCAGGTCCTGGAGTCGGTGCAGGGACTCGTCGCCAAGATCGTCGCGGTTATCATCATCATTACCACGGGCTTGACCCTTGCCTTTGGCGACATGGCAGGTGGGTTCCGCCCGGCTGATCCAGATCGTCTTCGGCCTGTCGATCGCCTTCCCGGCATCGAGTTTCTTCCTCTCCTTCTTCTCCTTCGGCGGCGGAGCACTCGTGTGATGGCCGCCGGAGAGCAGCACATTCAGGGGTTCGAGGTTCCTGTTCGTCGTGCATTGACGGAGCCGAAGGGCGTCAATTCCTCCGCTTACAGGCCTGGCCGATACTCCACCCAGGAAAAGCGCATCTCGAAATTCGCAGACTGGTACATGGGCATGCGCGAGCAGCGTTTGGAACAAAGCGCCGCCTGACAGGGCGTCGCCACAGCGGAACGAATCCGGTTCGACCCGCTGCCGACGGTCTGCCAGAGTGCGCTTTGGTTGGGTCAGTTTCGGGGAGCGGCGGCCTCGAACGCCGGAAGTTTCGCACAACGCTGTGCGATCGCGTTGACGCGCTGCAATGCGCCTATGTCCGCATTCCAGCGATGGGCGTTACACATGGGCGATCTGTGCCTGGTGCCGCAGCTCGCCGTGGCAGAAGAGGCCTGTCGTGGGACTCTCGAGGAGCGTTTCAAACGCGGCCAGCCCCTCGCCGATGAACTTCCGCATCCACGCGACGCGTACCTCTTCGCCCCCCTTTGTCAGGGCCATCACATGGCTGACAGGGCCAAGGTTGCAGACCGGATGGATGTCGGCAGCAGCGCCCGTACACGGGCGCGCCCGGCTGGGTCCGGCGGCAACAGGCCGGAGCCAGGGCGTGTCTCTCCAGATATTCAATGAAGCGAGCGACTGGGTCAGCCTCAGCCCGTCGATCTCCAGCACCGGCACTAGTCCCTGCGGGTGAGCGAGATGCTGCGGCGTCTTGTGCTCCTTCTTCAGAAGGTGCACGGATACCGTCTCGCAGGAGATGCCGAGCAGGTTCATCACGATGCGCACCCGATAGCTCGCCGACGAGCGCCAGTAGTCGTAGAGGACAGGCTTGCTCATCGCGGGGTCCGATCCCGCGATGTGGCGCCCCTCTTCAGCTTGTCCTTGAAGGCCAAGAGCGTGTCGCGATCCTTGACCTTGAAGGCGATGTGCTGGACCCATTTCGGCGTGTTCGGGTCGCGGCCCATCTCCGGCTTGGTCGGCAACTCGAAGAGGCGAGCACGTTACCCGTCGCCCGCGTTGAGGAAGACGTGCATGTAGGGTCGTGCTCGTGGGTCGACGGCACCTGGTCTTCGGCGATGGCGAGTAAAGTCCATGTTGAGGTTGTTGACATACCAGTTGACGGCCTCTTTCGCGTCCTTACAGCGATAGGCGACGTGGTGAATTCTCTCGATGTTCATTGGAATGGCTTCTCTGCCTTGGCCCTGCTCCGGACACTTCCACCCGGAGCTGCGTCCTCCCTTGTCATCATTCCTATTGCGGTGGGTCCGCCGCCGCCCTAAGCGCATCACTCAACACCCGGCCGTCGCCGATATGATTGGCCAGAAGCAGAACCAGCCGCGCATTGATGGCGTCACTTTCGGCCTTGCTTCGCCCGTCGTGCAGAGCCAGCAGCTCGGCGTAGAAATCGTCCGGCTGCGGAATGTTCGGAGCCGTATTGAGTGTCGTCATCGCCGGTTTCTCCCGTCAGCGTCCCGTGGCCTTCGCAAGCGCGGCTTCGACCTCCGCGCAGTCGAACGCGGTCCAGCGCGCGGCGACGTGTTGGTCGGGGCGCAACAGATAGACCGCCGAACCCGCATCGCCGAGATAGCGCTCTCGCAGCGCGTTGGTCGGATCGTCCGCAGCCGACAGGGCCAGCCGCTCGGCCGCAATGCGGCCGCTTTCGATCAGGTCGGGCGCCTCGGCTTCAATGGTAAGAAGCTGGAAGCGGTCGCCCAGCCGGTCGAGCAGCCAGCCGCCCTTTATCGGCGCATCGACGGCCGGCGAGCCGGGCTGGGTGCGCGGCGGCAGCCCCTGCGCGTCAGGGCCGTTGAGCGGCGAGCCGCCATAGGTGCACGGCACCGACAGGCGCCCGGAATTGACCAGCGGCCGCGCGAAGGCGAAGTGCTCGGACAGATCTAGCACGGCATCGCGAAAAATCCGGCTCATTTCCGACTTCGGCGTGATGAAGTCAGTCGACCGGCTGGAGTTGAGGATGTTCTCGTCAGCGCCATGGATACGCTCGGTATCGTAGCTGTCGAGCAGGCTTTCGGGCGCCCTGCCGTCCATCACAAGCTTCAGCTTCCACACCAGGTTGTCGGCATCCTGCAGGCCGGAATTGGCGCCGCGCGCGCCGAAAGGCGAGACCTGATGCGCCGAGTCGCCCGCGAACAGCACCCGGCCGTGGCGGAAACTCTCCATGCGCCGGCACTGGAAGGTGTAGATCGACACCCATTCGAGTGTGAATTTGGCGTCCTCGCCCAGCATTGCCTTGAGCCGCGGGATGACGTTCTCCGGCTGCTTTTCCCGCTCCTTGTCGATGTTCCAACCGAGCTGGAGGTCGATGCGCCAGACGCCGTCGGGCTGCTTATGCAATAACGCCGATTGGCTGCGGTTGAAGGGCGGGTCGAACCAGAACCAGCGCTCGGTCGGAAACTCGGCGTCCATGACTACGTCGGCAATGAGGAAATTGTCCTCGAACACGCGGCCGATGAAGTCGAGCCCCATCATCGCGCGGATCGGCGAGTTGGCGCCGTCGCAGGCGACCAGCCAGTCGGCACGCAGGCGGTAAGGGCCTTCCGGCGTGTCGATGGAGAGCATCACCCCGTCGCGATCCTGTTCGACCGCCGTGACCTTGTTGTTGCCGCGGATTTCGATCGACCTGCCTTCCGCCTCCAGTTCGCACACGCGGTCGACGAGGAATTTTTCGAAATGGTACTGCTGCAGGTTGATGAAGGCCGGCCGCCTGTGGCCGGCCTCCGGCAGCAGGTTGAACTCGTAGACCCGGCGGTTCCCGAAGAACACCTTGCCGACGTTCCAGACGATGCCCTTCTCCACCATCGGCTCACCGCAGCCCAGCCGGTCCAGGATCTCCAGCGGCCGCTTGGCGAAGCAGATCGCGCGCGAGCCGAAGCTGACCTTGTCGTTCTCATCCAGCACCACCACGGGAATGTCCTGGCGGGCGAGATCGATGGCGCAGACTAGACCGACCGGCCCGGCGCCTACCACAACAACCGGACGGCGCACTGGCGCGATTGCGTCCTGATCAGGGGAGCGCCTGTAGGGATAAAGCGGCGTCTCGAAGATCTTTGCCATGTGTCCTCCCGCCGGGTCGCATCCGGACTGCTAGCCCTGAAGTTCCGCCCACATCTGTCGGTCGCGCTCTGCGGTCCAGATGCGCGGCATGTCGATGCCGAGCGCCTCGTCGTAGGCGCGGGCGACGTTGAAGGGCAGGCAGTGCTCGTAGATAGCGTAGGATGCGAATTTCGGATCGCACGCCGCGCGCGCCGCGTCCCACGCCTCCTTCAGCGAGCCACCGCCCTGCGCCACCCGCGCCACCGGCCGGTAGGTGGAACTGACGAAATCGGCAGTGTTGTCGAGCGCGGCATTGACCTTCTCCGCGCCAACCAGCGCGTCGCCGCGTCCCGGCGCGATCGCGTCGAGGTCAAACGACCGGATCGCCTCCAGCGTGCGCGGCCAGTCGGCAAAATGGCCGTCGCCGCAATAGCAGGCCGAATGGTACTCGACGATGTCGCCGGTGAACATGACGTTGGCGTCGGGCACGAAGGCGACGATGTCGCCTGCCGTATGCGCGCGGCCAAGGAATTCAAGGTCCACCCGCCGCTTCCCGAGATAGAGCGTCAACCGGTCGTTGAAGGTCAGCGTCGGCCAGGTCAGGCCGGGGATCGACTCGTGGCCCTGGAAGAGGCGCGGAAACCGGCCGAACTCGGAGTCCCAGTCCTCCTGCCCGCGCTCGGCGACCATGGCGCGCGCCTTCTCCGACATGATCGTCTGCTGCGCGCCATAGACCGAAGCGCCGAGAACCCGCACAGCGTGATAGTGCGTCAGCACGACATAGTTGATCGGCTTGTCGGTGACGGTCCTGACCTTCTCGATCACCTTGCCGGCCAGTCGGGGCGTGGCCTGAGCGTCGATCACCATCACCGATTCGTCGCCGATGATGACACCAGTGTTCGGGTCGCCCTCGGCGGTGAAGGCCCACAAGTCGCGGCCGATCTCGGTGAAGGAGATCTTTTTCTCTGCCATATCGCCGACAGATGCGAATTGCTTGGCCATGGTCTCAGGCTTCCTTCTTGTGTTGCGGCACCGTCTGCTCAATCGCGCCGAAGATCCGAGTGGCCGGCCTTGTCTCTCATCTCGATGTGGACCGTGTCGCCGAAACGCATGAAAGGTGTCTTTGCCGCACCCTGCTCGATAGTCTCGATCATTTTGATCTCGGCGATGCAGGAATAGCCGACGCCGCCTTCAGAGACAGGTTTGCCCGGCCCATCGCCGAGCTTGTTCGATACCGTGCCCGAGCCGATGATTGTGCCGGCGGCGAGCGGCCGTGTTTTCGGCGCGTGGGCCATTAGCGTAGGAAATCGAAGGTCATGTCGATGGCGGCGTTGGCGCGGCCGAAGGGCTTGCGTTCAAGTCCACGGCCAGCGGCAGGTGCAGCTTGCCTCCGTCCCAGGCATCGCCCAGCTCCCCGGGGGTGACCGCCACCGGTGAGAAGGCGGAAGACGGCTTTGACTGAAAGAAACCGAATCCCTTTGCAAGCTCCACCGGGATCAGCCCGCGCAGGGAGACGTCATTGACCAGCATGTGAACCTCCCGTTCAGGTTTCGACAGATCGCCGCCCGCAGACAGGCTTGACGATCCAAGTTGTTGCGTTTGTAACTATCGAAAATGTAACTATCAAGGCCGCAAGGGGCGGATCGGGATGGTCGAGGACGTACTTTCGCTGGAGGATTTTCTGCTGTCGCTTGGCAGTTAACTGGGTTCTTCCTCAATTTGTGTGGCGCGGTGGCAGCATTCGTGCTCTCAGCAGTTCGGGGCCTGCCCTGCCGTACATTGCGCGCTTGATGGTCTTGAGGCGGTTGATCTGACCTTCGGCCTGTCCGTTGCTCCAGGGCAGCTCGATGGCGTTGTTGACGGCATCGATGTCTCTGCGCAAAACACGGGCGTATCGCATGATCGGAATGATGTCGGAGTCGATTGCATCGTCGATCCAGGGGTCCAGTGTTTCCGACCGTCACTGACCGGCATGCCGAGCCGTTGCATGCGGCGTTCGCCAGGACGTCCACCCGTGCTATGGCCGAGCAAGCCGACAATCTCCACGACCCTCGTTGTCCTGCGCGCATAAGGGGAAGCAACCGTCGGGAGTCGATCAGTGAACGTTTGTCGCTCACATTTCTGATGTGCACATCGCCAGCGGCTCAGCAGGAGCTTCACCGTCACGGGCTTGCCCTGGACCGGCAGATCCTGAAGGCTGCGGTTGGACCAGCCATGCCGACTTCGGCTTCGCCGGCCGCAATCGGGCAAATGCCGATCGCTGGTCCGGCAGCGGAAACAACCCAACTGTGATCATCAGTGAGCGCGACACCCAGAATTCTGACCCCTGGGCCGGGCGACCATTTCGATTTCGTTCGCATGCCCGCCCATAGCGATAGCGTCGCTAACAGCGGATGAACCACACAAATTGAGGAAGACCCTCATTAACTGCCAAGTGACACACGCATCCGATTGCACGTCGGACACTTTCGATCCTGCAAGACCTGAGATGGAAATCGAGAGCGACCACACCAGCGCTTGCCGGCCGGATCGATGCCGTCGCTATGGACGATGGCCGCGTCTCGGTCGTTCTTGATTGGAAAGCGACATCGCGCCATCGGAGGAGGACATGCGAATCCACGCGGGCCAACTCGAGGACTGCTTGCGAACAACCGGGGTGAGCCGTGGCGCGTTGGTCTATATGACCCTCGGCACTGTGCGATGGGTTGGAGCGCAGTGTCTCCGCCGATCCGAGCCAGTGACGTCGTTAAATTCACGCCCCTCACCGAAGGCGACCTTTGTCTCCTGCAGGTGAATGGCCGCTTCGCGCCGTATGTCAGTAATCAGGCGGCCTCGTCTGGTCTCCAAGGGCGGATGTTGTGACGCGTCCAGCTAGACGCACTTTGGCGATAGTCAAATGCATCTGGGCTGGAAGCACATATTCGACGTTTGCTATGCGGGGCGGCCGCAACTCAGCGAAGCCCCGCTTGTGGACGTCCCCTGGATGGAAGGGTTAGGCATCGGGTTCGTGGCAAACCACTTCGATGTTGTGCCCGTCCGGACCAATGACGAAAGCTGCATAGTAGGTCGCGTGGTAGTGCGGGCGCAGACCAGGCGCACCATTGTCTTTGCAACCTGCCTCCAGAGCCGCGCGATAGAAAGTTCGACTTGCTGGCGATTCTCGGCCGTGAAGATGCGCCGGCTTCTCCTGGGTTTGGTACATGCACAATGAAGCCTTACCCTTCGGGCCAAGCTCGACACCGTACGTCGGCGTCTCCTCCGAGGCAACAGCTACACCGAGCGGTTCGAGTGCCTTGAGGAAGAACGCTTTGCTCGCTGCGCGGCGAGATCAACCTTCCCGTTGCTGCCAACGGCATGGTGGTCATGCCGGGGATGTCGTTCTCGGCGACGAGGATGGCGTCGCGGCCTTCGATCGCGCGGTCGCTCCGGAACTGCTCGCGCTCGTGCGCCAACAGGAGGCCCAAGGATGCGGTCGTGGCCGCGCTCGCAGCAGGCAAGACGCGGTACACGCCCGTAACGATGCGCCGGCGCTGCGCCAGGCCATCATCGCAAAGCTCCGTTGCGACCTCGATCAGGTGACGGTTGGGACCGAAGCAGGTCATCTACAACGCCTTGGTGGCACCGTCGGCGAAAGCGACGAGGTCATCCTCCCAGCACCTACTGGGTCTCGTATCCCGACATGGTGTTGGCCTGCGGCTGAACCCCGGTGGTCATCCGATCCCGGCGCCCTCCGGAAAGTGCTTATCCGGATCGTCGGCTTGACGCCCAACGACTACCGGCGGCGCTTTCGAAGCCGCCCGTTGACGATCTCCTGAACGACCGCTTTTAGGCCGTGCAGGAAATCAGCACATGTGCCCCGACCCCGAGTGAGGGATGGGTGGCACGCTCCGTCGCCAAAATGCAAGATCAGATCAGATTTCGATCAGGATCTTGCCGACTGCCTTGCCCCTCTCCTGTGCCTCATGCGCTTCGGCAATGCGGTCGAGCGGCAGCTTCATCGCGATCTGCGGCCAGTAGGCCCCAGCCGCCACGCAGGCGGAGACCTCTTCGACTGCCTGGCGGAACGCATCCTCAGGGATCGTGTAGAAGAACACGAAGCGGAAGGCATAGCCCCCGAACATCGTCGATAGGAACGGCATCGACAACTTGACCGTCGGATCCTCCGTCGCGTAGGCCGTCGCGACGCCGCTCGGAGCGAGGCAGGCGATATCGGCCTCGACGTTGGCTGCCAAATCGACGTCGACGATACGCTCGACGCCACGGCCGCCGGTCGCGGCCCTGATCCGTTCAGCGATGTCTTCCTGATGACGGTTGATCACGAGATCGGCGCCCGCCGCCGCTGCCACCGTGGCTTGCTCCTCGCGGCTCACGGTCGCCGCGACCCAGGCGCCCGCCCATTTGGCGAGGAGGATGGCCGCCGTGCCGACGGCTCCCGCGCCGCCCTGGACGAGAACGCGCTTTCCGCGCAGATCACCATCGGCGAAGAGGCAGCGATGGGCGGTGATGGCCGCGATGCCCAGTGAAGCCCCGACATCAAACGACGCATTCTCGGCAAGAGGGGCCGCGTGGGAGGACGGAACCACCACGAACTCGGCCGCGGATCCGAACGCCTGGCCTGTCTGAGCCTTGAAAACCCAGACCCGTTCACCGATCCGCTCCTCGGACACGCCCGGCCCAACCTTGTCGATGATCCCGGCCGCATCCTGATGGGGAACGACACGGGGAAAGGGCATCGGCCTGCCGCCGAACCCCGTTCTCGTCTTGATATCCGAGGGGTTCAGGCCGGAGACGGCCACCTTGACCCGGACATCGCCGAACTGGGGCTCGGGATCAGGAAGAGAACCTATCTGGAGGACGTCCTTCGCGGCGCCCTGCCGGTCGTAGAAAGCAGCTCTCATTCTCGGTCTCCTGACATTTGCCAATGACCAAAGGGATGTCGATGCCACAAGTGTTCTTGCAAGTAGGCAATATTTTTGCCTATAGGTGTATAAAGTACATCATTGAAGCTTCGCCTACAACTGTGCGGTGGAGGTGACGGTCGACGTGGCCGGCGGAAAGTGGAAACCGCTGATCATCTACGAACTCCTCAACGGCCCACGACGTGGTGAACTCCGGCGCATGGTGGGCGAGCCGAGCCAGCGCTCCATCGCGATGCAACTCCGACAGTTCGAGACCGACGGCGTGGTCGAACGCCAGGTCTTTGCCGAAGTGCCGCCCCGCGTGGAGTACTCCCTCACAGAGTTCGGGAAGACGCTCGCGCCGGTCCTGAACGCGATGAAGGAGTGGTGCGAGACGTTTGCCGCCCGAAACGGCCTTGTTTGCGGGCCTGACGGCGAGGCACTTGAGGTCGCCCGACCGCGTGCATCCGCCGATCGGGATCACACATCGTCAAGGCGCTCGTAGAGGGCCGACAGGATCGAGGCCAAGTGCCATTGTCGGTTCGGGTGCATCTCGCGTTGCCGGTTTGCGCCTCCAGTTCCAGAGCAGCGGCGATCGCCGAGAACTTGATGCCTTCGTTCGACTTGTCTTCTTTCGCCGCATGGTGAAGCGCTACGAGCTACCAACCGTCATTCATTACCGGCGCGCCCGAACTGCCCGCCTCGGTGTCCGACCGATATTGGACGACCTGGGTGTTTTGGAACACCACCGTGTTGTTGCGGATCGCGACTTCCTTGAGGCGTCCATTTAGGTGCTGGATGACATTCAGACTTGTCTTCGTCAGCTACAACAAAGGCTTGCCGCAGAAGCGGAATGCTGCCGAAGGTCGAGCCGGGCTGGCCTTCGACGGCAACAAATGTGACATCGAGACTGCCCTTGCAGCCGGTTGCGACGACCGGGCTGGTCCAGAAAAGGTGGTCGGGACGCAGGTGAAAAGTTGAGACCTGTCGCACAGTCCCGTCGGGAAGGGCGGCGAAATCGAACAGCGCGCGGTGACCTCCTTGCTGTTGAGGACGTGATGGTTGGTGCACAGTATACCCGGCGCGACCAGAAAACCGGACCCGCTCCAAGTGCCGGAGCGCCCTTTGTAGATCGACGCCAGAAGCGTCGATCTTGCAAACGGCGCGCGAGCGAGCTGCGCCTTCCTCCAGCCACCAGGCCGGGCGCAGATCGTTGGAGCCGACAACCTGTTCCAGGTGACGGACAGCAGTTCGAACATGGTGCTGGCGTCGGCCGGCAGACCTTCAAATTTAGGGCTTCGAATGCGTCGGGTCTTCTGGACATCACCGGGCAGGATGGCCAGACCCTGGATGCCCCAGTCCGTAGCGCTCTTAGGCACGGGGCCGGCGTCGGGTCGTTCCACCGCCATTTGCTGCTCGTACGAAAGATTTGCTTCTTGCGCTAATCCGCCATCTGGTCCGCCGAATCAGAAGTGATGCGCAACCTATAATCGTCGGAAACGACGGAAATGTTACCGTTGTGCAGATGGTCGGCCAAACTGCTACGTCGGCTTGGACTATCCCCAGGTGGCGCCGGACTGCGGCAACGTCATCGCCGTTCCTTTCGCGGTTCATGGGCGTGTCTCGCAGACCTGGCCGTGGCCTTCAACGTCGATAGCGATGATCTGGCGCCGCAGCGAGAGGAGACCAGTGACCTGCGCCATGGCAGCGATTGGCATTGAGCTTGCCGGCAAGAACGACGATGGGTTTGTCCTCGCCGAAGGACTCACGGTAAATGCCCTTCGGCCGACAGGGCTCACGCTCATCCGACATCGCGTCCCAAGTTAGAGTACCGCGTCGGACCCATCAGCGGTCTGTATCTTGTCTCTTGGATTCCGTAGAATTTGAGCGGAGCCTTTGTAGTGTTGTTTGGTGTTTGTTCGCCCAAAAGTCGCATAAGATTGCAGTGAGGAACGTCGGTCTACAGATTTGTTCCCCAGAGGGGCGCGAACCTTGTGCTCACCTGTTCATCGACGGCTCTCGGCGTGACCCAGAGAGCTGGGAGAAGCCTCTGCGAGACTACAAGTGTAACACCATATTGGTTTAGCGGATCAAGCTTCGGTGGTAACCTCATGGGGTAGAGATACGACTCTGGAAGCCGAGCAATGGATCGCGATAGCAAGCGGACACGTGCAGCTGGAAGTTCATCCCGCGACGGAAGGAGGGCCGAGGAACGGCGTAACCGCCTTGACCTTCCGGACGGGCCACTGACCAATGTTGCAGAGCGGGTAATAACCGCTAGCCCGCGCGATACAGCACGCGATCTTGGGAGCTTCAAATCCGCCGAGAGGCAAGCGCGACGTGCAGTTCAGGACGTTGCACTTCTTTCTGCACGATGAATTCAAGCACTTGGGTAAGCTGGAGGCGATCGAGACCGCAATTACGACCATCGCGGGCTACAAGGGTCGCTTCATGCTCATCATCCAAAGCCTTTCGGCTCTGACGGGGGCTTATGGCGAGGCTGGCAAGCAGAATTTTCTCAGCAATACCGGACTGCAAGTGTTCATGGCCACTGCCGATGACGAGACTCCGAACTACTTTTCCAAAGCTATCGGTGAATACACATTTCAAGCCCAATCGATTTCCTACAGCCAGGCGCGAACGTTCGATTGGAACATCCAGAATTCAATCAAGATGCACCGCTGTTGCGTCCCGAACAGGTGCGGCTGCTCAATGACGAGTACGAGATCGTTCCTCATCAAAGGTCTGCCACCATTGCAATTGAGGAAGGTCAGATATTTTTCGGATCGCATCCTGAAACGCATCTTTGAAAGCCAGACAGGCGCCCTCCCGGAGCCGGCACCCTTGACGATAGCAGACGAGGGGCTCTCGGCAGAATCTCAACCCGATGAGCCGCTGCGTGGATTGGCGCAGGACTTTGACGATACAGTTTGATGTGAGGCTAGTGTGGACCCGCGAAATAGTAATCCATCCCGTGTAACAGCTTTGTCGCAGATGCAGGACGCCGGCTTGCAAGAAGGGCAAGCGGGCCAGGCCCGGCAAGTGGGCGTTGAGCAGCACCTTGCCGAGGCCCGGAGGCTGTTCGATCAAGCGGACGAGTCGCCAACCAATCCAGAAGAGGTTCTGCGACTTGAACAATTGAGCGAAGGGCTTGAGCGAGGGCAGCATGATCAAGCGGCCTCGTCTCTTTTCAGCGGCCCAGGGATGCCCGCTGGACCGGGTGACCACAACAGCATCGTGGCGGACGCTTTCGCAGCGGCCGGCTCTGGGCACGCCGGAGTTGAGGCCGCCGCCCCGCCAGCGTTAGCAGCCAGCCAACAGCAGATCCGGCCCTCGCCGGATGCGCTTGACCAGGGCAACCAGGTGCCCGGGTGGGTCATCATCAACAACGAACATTCCACAGTGCTATTGAGGCCAGCGGAGAGGCAGAGGGCCCTGAATACGCCGCAGGCCGCCGCCATTCAGCAGCCGCTGAGCGAAATCGGCAATTCAGGCGGCCGCGTGCCGATGCAGCCCCCCATGCAGCAGTTGGGTGAATTGCCATTGGAAGGGGTAACCGTTCAAGGGACAGGGTCCGAACACATCGGAGGGCTGCATGCGGAGGCCGCGCCCTCCGCAAGGTCTGAGCCCCTCGCTGCCATCGAGAACTCCATAAACGACTCATTCGCCGTCCCCAAAGGCTTCTCCCATGGGACTCAACGCGTCCCAGACGCGATGCTCTCTTCCTTGGACCGCCATGGCTCCTTGCCGGATGCGGGCCGGGCGCGGCAAGCGGGCTTCGAGCAGCACGTGGCCGAGCCGCGCCGCGCCGAACCTGTCGCGAGTGGCGCCCGTGCTACCCGCTATCCCCATCTCTCCGGCGAACACCGGGACGTGATTGATAAGGCGATCGCCCATGCTGAGGCTCAGCAAAAATTGAGCGTGAGAACGCTCCAAAATTACAGGCGTACACTTCGCCGATTGGCGAATGATCTCGGCGCTCGTGGCCAAGCGGCTGATCTAGAAAATCACCAATCCCTGGTCGATCACGTCGATACTTTCTTTCCGCATAACGAGGATATAAAGGCGGCGTTGAACGTCCTGCGTGCGTATCATGAGCCGGGCTATTCAGCTACTCGCGGGTGGCGAGTGCCAGTGCCGTCAAAGGCAGACGCGGATGTCTTGGAACAAGTGGCCAGTGACAGCAGGTTGGCCTCAACCACCCGTGTTGGCTATGGTCGCAGTCTTCGCAGATTTTCTGAGGCGCTTGAGAATGAGGGCCAGACGATCTCTGGGCTGGATCATGATTCGCGGATCGAATTCGCCGAGAGGTTGTTTCCACGCAATCGCAATCTCCGCTCCGCGCTGCAACGGGTCGGCGATGCGGAGCCCGCGTCAGACAGGATCGTGGCGGGCGCTTTCGCAGCGGCCGGCTCTGGACACGCCGGAGTTGAGGCCGCCGCCTCGCCAGCGTTAGCTGCCAGCCAACACCGGCCCTGGCCGGATGCGCTTGACCAGGGCAACCTCCTGCCACCCGAGCGGTTCATCAACAATGAACATTCGACGGCGCCGTTGCGGCCAGCGGAGAGGCAGTGGACTGATAATCCGCAAAGCATCGCCATTCAGCAGCCGCTGAGCGAAGGCGGCCGCGTGCCGATGCAGCCCCCCATGCAGCAGTTTGGTGAATTGCCTTTGCAAGGGCTGCCGTTTCAAGGGACATGGTCCGAACACATCGGAAGGCTGCATGCGGAGGCCGGGTCCTTTGCAAGGTCTGAGGCAGCCCCCGCTGCGATCGAGAACTCCACAAACGTCTCATTCACCCTCCCTGAAGGCTATAGGACTCAACCCGCTCCAGACGCAATGCTCTCTTCCTTGTACCATTATGGCCTCTTGCCGGATGCGGAAAAGCCGGAATGGAACTACGAGATTAAAGGTCAGGGCTACACCGCCGAGAGGCCAGAAGGGCGCAACGACCTTTGGCTCGTCGATCGCGGCCCGATGAGTGCAGCTGCAGCGGCAGCATTACCGGCAAGGGCTCCAGGACACGCCTTGCCTGCGACCGCCATGCTGTCAGACAGCTATCGCGGTGTTCCGTTAATCGATCTGACCACCTCCTCCGATGCACAGATCGCAGCGCTTCCGTCAGGTTCGTCCAATCTCCCCCGGGGGGCGGTGCTCGGCCCCGACCTGCTGGATGACGCCCATATCAGCAGGGATTACCAGTTGCTGGAGCAGAGCCTGCAGGCCCACCCAGCGCTCGCCGCCCGAACGCGGCTGGTGGATCCCTTGGTCTCCCAGCAACTGCGCCGTCACGACCGGGACCCGCAACTTACATTGCTGTCCATCTATCATCAAAACGACGTCGCAGCCGACTTCGTGTTCCTGCCGGTGAACAGTGGCAATCCTTTGGCTACGGTGGCGACTGATGGACGCAACGAGCATTGGTCGCTGCTGCTCGTTGATCGCCGTGACCCGGAAAGAGCGGTCGCCTATCACTACGACTCTATCCATCAGCGCGATGGACGAGGATACAATGACGCGCCTGCACGAGAGCTCGCAGCAAGACTGGACGCGACCACCCTGGTGACACCCGCCATGGCCCGGCAGAACAACGGTGTCGATTGCGGAGTCTTTGTCGTGGACGGCACGCGCGCGCTGGTTCAGAGATTGGCGAACCAAGAGTGGCCGGAACGGCAGCGGCCGCTGCACCTCGAAGACCTCGTCGCCGATCGGCAGGCGCTGCAAACCCGACTGAGGCAGGGCCGCTTGCCGCACGAGCTTGCCGCAATCCCCGCGGACGCGTTTGCAGCAGCCGGGTCGCAGGTGCAACACGCCGTCTTGCAAGAGCAGCAAGCCCGACAAGTCGCGCCAGCGCCGTTTGAACGGCACTTGGGCAAGACGCGCGAGGCCCAGGACGAGCTGACGCGTACACCTGACAGGAGCAACACCGGGGGCGTCATCATCAACACCGAACATTCCACAGCGCTGTTGAGACCGGCGAAGAGGCAGAGGACTGATAATCCGCAAGCCGCCGCCATTCAGCAGCCGCTGAGCGAAATCGGCAATTCAGTCGGGCGCGTGCCGATGCAGCCCCCCATGCAGCAGTTGGGTGAATTGCCATTGGAAGGGGTACCCGTTCAAGGGACAGGGTCCGAACACATCGGAAGGCTGCATGAGGAGGCCGCGCCGTCCGCATGGTCTGAGAAGCACCTCGCTGCGATCGAGAACTCCATAAACGTCTCATTTGCGGTCCCCAAAGGCTTCTCCCATTGGACTCATCGCGTCCCAGACGCGATGCTCCCTTTCGCGGACCGCCACGACCCCTTGCCGAATGCGGGCCAGGCCCGGCAAGTGAGTTTTGAGCAGCACGTGGCCCAGCCGCGCCGAGCCGATCCGGCTCCTGTCGCGAGTGGCGCCCGTGATGCCCGCTATCCCCATATGTCCGGCGAACACCGGGACGTTATTGATACGGCGATCGCCCACGCTGCGGCTCAGCAACACCATAGCGCGGCGACGCTTCGAATATACGCGAATGCGCTTCGCCGATTGGCGAATGATCTCGGCGCTCGTGGTCAAGCGACTGATCTAAAAAATCACCAATCCCTGGTCGATCACGTCGATGCTTTCTTTCCGAAAAACGGTGATCTAAAGACGGCGTTGAACTTCCTCCGTGCGTATCATGATCCGGACTATTCAGCGACTGCCCGGCCGGCAGTGCCGTCAAAGGCAGACGCGCGTGTCTTAGAACAAGTGACCAGTGACAGCAGCTTGGCCTTAAGCAGCCGTGTTGTCTATGGTCGTAGTCTTCGCAGATTTTCTGAGGCGCTTGAGAGTCGGGGCCTGACGATCTCTGGGCTGGATCACGATTCGCGGATCAAATTCGCCGAGACGTTACTTCCAGACAAACGCAATCTCATCTTCGCGTTGCAACGGGTTCGCGATGCGGAGTCCGCGTCAGCCGGGGGTCTCGAGACGGCCCGGAGGCTGTTCGATCAAGCTGATGAGTCGCCAACCAGTCGAGAGGAGCTTCTGCGACTGGAACAGGGGTTGAGCGAAGTGCTTCAGCGACGGCAGGATGATCAAGCCGCCTCGTCTTTTTTCAGCGACCCAGGGATGCCCGCTCGACCGGGTGACCTCAACAGCATCGTGGCGGACGCTTTCGCAGCGGCCGGCTCTGGGCACGCCGGAGTTGAGGCCGCCGCCCCGCCAGCGTTAGCAGCCAGCCAACAGCAGATCCGGCCCTCGCCGGATGCGCTTGACCAGGGCAACCAGGTGCCCGGGTGGGTCATCATCAACAACGAACATTCCACAGTGCTATTGAGGCCAGCGGAGAGGCAGAGGGCCCTGAATACGCCGCAGGCCGCCGCCATTCAGCAGCCGCTGAGCGAAATCGGCAATTCAGGCGGCCGCGTGCCGATGCAGCCCCCCATGCAGCAGTTGGGTGAATTGCCATTGGAAGGGGTAACCGTTCAAGGGACATGGTCCGAACACATCGGGAGGCTGCATGCGGAGGCCGCGCCCTCCGCAAGGTCTGAGGCACCCCCCGCTGCGATCGAGAACTCTATAAACGTCTCATTCGCCGTCCCCAAAGGCTTCTCCCATGGGATTCAACGCGACGCGATGCTCTCTTCCTTGGACCATTATGGCCTCTTGCCGGATGCGGAAAAGCCGGGATGGAACTACGAGATTGAAGGTCACGGCTACGCCGCCGAGAGGCCAGAAGGGCGCAACGACTTTTGGCTCGTCCATCGCGGTCCGATGAGTGAAGCTGCAGCGGCAGCAGTACCGGCAAGGGCTCCAGGATCCGCCTCGCCAGCGACCGCCAGGCTGTCAGACACCTATCGCGGTGTTCCGTTGGTCCATCTGACCACCTCCTCCGATGCTCGGATCGAAGCTTTTCCGTCAGGCTCGTCCAACCTCCCCGAGGGGGCGGTGCTCGGCGCCGACCTGCTGAGCGACGCCCATATCCACAGGGATTACCGGTTGCTGGAGCAGGACCTGCAGCAGGCCGATCCAGCGCTCGCCGCCCAGATGCGGCTGGTGGATCCGACGGTCTCCCATCTGCTGCGCCACATGGAGCAGCAAGACGCGCGAGGCACGTTGCAGTCGATTTATAATCGAAACGCCGGCCCACCCGACTTCCTGTTCCTGCCAGTGAATGATGGCACTCTTGGTGAGAGCGGCACCCATTGGTCGCTGCTGCTCGTTGATCGCCGTGACCCGGAAAGAGCGGTCGCCTATCACTACGACTCCATCCAGCAAAATCGACAGGGATACAACAACGCGCCTGCACTAGAGCTCGCAACAAGACTGGACGCGACCACCATGGTGACACCCGCCATGGCGCAGCAGAACAACGATGTTGATTGCGGCGTCTTTGTGGTGGACGGCACGCGCGAGCTGGTTCTTCGATTGGCGAACGATGAGCGGCCAGTCCCGCAGCTGCCGCTGGACCTCAACTACCTCGTTGCCGATCGGCAGGCGCTGCAAAACCGACTGAGGGAGGAGCGCTTGCCGCACGAGCTTGCCGCAATCCCCGCCGACGCTTTTGCAGCAGCCGGGTCGCAGGTGCAACACGCCGTCTTGCAAGAGCAGCAAGCCCGACAAGTCGCGCCAGCGCCGTTTGAACGGCACTTGGGCAAGAAGCGCGAGGCCCAGGACGAACTGACGAGTACACTTGTCGTGAACAGCGGAGGCGTCATCATAAACAATGAACATTACACAGCGCTGTTGATACCGGCGAAGAGGCAGAGGACCGATAATCCGCAAGCCCTCGCCACGGGGCGGCAGGCGAGCGAAGCAACCACGACGCCCATCAGGCAAGCCTCCGATCAAGCCCGAGCGGACCTCATGGCTTCCTCCAGAAGCAGAGAGCGCTCCGACGCGGGGCGTTGAGCTCGATGGCCGGGATGAAGCAGAACAGCTCTTTGGCGACGGAGAGGCTGATGCGATCTCCGGACCGGTAGCTCTCGCCGTAATTGATCAGGCTGGCACTGTTGGCAGGCGATTGTAGGCCTGGAACTCGCCGATCGCCGGCCAGGCGCTGAGACAATCGCCGACCTCAAGATCGAGGACGATATCCGCGGCCGATCGGCCAATGAACGCCGTGCGATGCGTCAGGAAAATAGCCGCGCTATTGTCGCCGATCTTGAACCTTGACTGCGCGAAAAGCTCGGGCTGATCAGTCAGAAGATCAAGCTCGCCGAGGCAATCCGCTACGCTCTCACGCTGGGAAGGCCTCTCGCGCTTCCTTGGCCGCATCGAGATCGACAGCAACACCGTCGAGCGCTCAATCCGTCCGATCGCGCTCAACCGCAATTATGCTCAGGCCCGGATTATGCGCAGTTTGTGTGCGCGACGTTCGGGATGCGAGCGGATGCCGGGCATCCCCCAGCAGGCCGGGCGACCGTAGGTTTACATAATCCTGATCTCCTCTGCGCGCCAACCGTAGAGGAGATCGTCATGAACCAAATCAAACTGCAGCCGGCGCCCCGTCAGTGGCTTGAGAACAGCCCGTTGGGCCATTCTCGGAGCGCTATCTTGAGCACCTGGGCCGTGCCCGCTATGCGCCCAGCACCGCACGTGTTTATCTGTGCTGCATTGCCCATTTCGCCCACTGGATCTCGACCGAACGGCTCGCGTTAGAGTCCACAGGCGAAGCCGCGCGAGTTCGGTTTATCAGCGAGCATCTTCCCGTCTGTGACTGCCCTTATCCGGCCCGTCGCTTGCCGCACGAACTCAGGGCGGCCATCACGCATTTGCTTGCAGTGCTGCGTGCCGAAGGCGCCATTCCCGCAGCTACCGCACACACCATACATGGCGGGGAATTGGCGGCATTCCTCCCGACCTTGGGCGGATGTCGATAGGTCCAGGCGCTCTCGACCAACATGTGGCGAACCCGACCGTTGCCTGCATTTGTGATGCCGCCGCGCCGGACTGTCTCCCCGGTTGAGCGCTCGCCGGGGACCAGACCGAGATATCCGAGCTGGCGTGGGCTTTCGAACCGGCTGGCGTCCCCGACTTCGGTGACGAACGTCACGGCGACAATTAGGTCTACCCCACGCAATGTCTGAAGCGCCCACACGATCGGTGCCAGCGACCAGGCCGGGACGAACTCTTCGATCACACGCTCCAGCCGCTCGACCCGCTCTTTCGAGACGCGCACCGCCTCGACCATCTCCTGGAGTGCGATCTGATGCGCGGGATGATCGAACCTTTGTTCCTGAAGCCAGCGTAGATAGCGCATCGTCCAGCTCTTCTTTCGCGGATAGCTACGGCCGTGCTTGAGCATGAATGCGCTCACCTGCTGGCGATGGACCCGCAGCGTCTCGACCGCGGCCGCCCGCGCGCGAACAAGATCCCGTATGGACTCGTGCCCTTCATCGGGAACCCACACCGCGGTCAGCTCGCCGGCGCGCAATAGCCGGGCAAGGGAAATGGCGTCTCGACGGTTCGTCTTCACCCGATCGCCGGGCTTCCTCGGTATCAATGATGGTGCAACCACGGTGCACTCGTGCCCGAGCGACCGGATCAGGCGATAAAGGCCGTACCCGGTCGGCCCAGCCTCATAGCAGAAATGCACGTAATCAAAGCGGCTGGCGATCCGGCCTATGACCCGCCGCATGCTAGTCGCCGACGCGTCGACCTCACCGAAGAACCGAACCTCTCCTTCCCGGCCTGCCTCCGCAATCGCAATAGCGTTCTTCAGCTTCGCAACATCGATTCCGACAAATGCTTCTCTATAATCCGCCACGGCTCGTCCTCCTGTGGTGAGGATCGGCTCGGCCCGCCGAGCAACCCTCGGACGCGCAGTGTAGGGCGAGCCACCTCATCGGCAGAGGCGGACATACGGTCTTACGCTTGATTCTCCTGAATATGCTCCTGTCACGCGGCCAAGGTACCTCCGTAGCTAACGTCTACGTCAGCGTTGAAGAAGTACCCTGCACCACGGCATGTCTTGACTAGGCGAGGATTGGCCGCATCAACCTCCAGCTTTCGGCGCAAGCGCATGATTAGGACATCGATACTTCGATCGTACACCTCTTCTCCACGCACACGGCTCGCGAGCAAAAGCCGTTCTCTGGATAGTACGTTGCGGGGGTTCTCCAGAAATGCGATCAAGAGATTGAACTCACATGCGGTAAGCTTGACCTCGCCACGCTCCGCACAGATCAGTCGCCGCTGCTTCACGCTGAGCTTCCAGGCCCCAAAGCGAAATGAGCGCTGATCTCTGGTTCGCGGACTAGACATGCGCTCGCGTAGCGCTACTCGAATGCGGGCCAAGAATTCGCGCATCCCGAAAGGCTTGGGAATGAAATCGGTTGCGCCGAGCTCCAGTGCAACCACTTTTTCCGCCTCATCAAGCCGGTCGCCGCTGATCACTATAATAGGAACATCCGATTTTGTCGCCAGATTGCGGACAATCGCAAGTCCATCCTCCCGGCCTAGGTTAAGGTCAACAACCACGAGATCGACTGGCTCATGTGAAAGAACATGGTCAAACTGCTTGCTATCGTGGACTGCGGTTACCTTCAGGGCATGCATCGTGAGATACTCGGCGATGAGGCGCCGCATTGCGGCATCATCGTCAATGACAAGAACATGTTTCAACGGCACACCTTCAATCTTGTATCCCCTTGTCTAAACCTGTTGCCGAGCAACCCTGGGGCACCGACGCAGAACAGCTGCCCCTTAATACCACTCGCCGTTGCGTGCGGCTGGATCATCTCGACATCCTCCGGCTCGTGGATCCAGCTCGGACATGGTTGAGCAGCGCGGCGTTTAATTGATCGGAGAGGCGGTCGGCGGAAGAAGACCGTGATTCGCTGCAGCGGCCTTGTGCCAAATAGTAGGTCTCCTGCCAAGCCGGCTTCGTCCAAGGTGGCCGGCGGCCTCAAAATGCTGTTCGGGCGACCGGCAGGTCGCCGAACGTCCGGGCTAACATTTCTCGGTTACTGCAACTCCTCCATCTTGAGCGTGTCACTATGCTTGTCCATTGCGCCGTCGGACTCCGTCAATGACATGCGGTTTTCTGCCGATGGGACAGTGCATGATCCACCCGGTAGCGGCGCGGCCGAACAGCTGAACCAGGCTCGCACCAGGATGGGCTGCGCCGCCACGTCTTCCCAGTTGACCCTCGCCCCCGCGGATTTGCGCCTTCGAGCCAGCTTCGCGGACGAGCTCGCGGTCTCAAACAATGATCTGAGTGTGCAGGGCCGCGCATGGCTGTCTCTTAAAGCACGGCAGCATATCGGCAAAGTTGGGCTGCTTTAGCGCCTTCGTCGATTCCCCACGGTGATCCCTAGCCTGAAGAAACCCGCCAAGCTTCCCATTTTGTCCTTGGCTTAGCGATGACAGAAGATCCCATCACCATCCATGACGCCGAAGTCGCGGGCCACGGTCCAGGAGCAACGGACGGCCGGGACGAGCAATCCCGCACAGGAGTCATCGTACCAAGATGCTCCGGATGTCGCTGGCTGATCGGGCCCGCGCCAGCCCACGCATGCGCAAGCTGCTCACCTACGCTAACACGAACACGGTCTTTGTTTCAGTTGAAACCGAAAAGCTGAAATTGAACATCACAGAGTAACAGACCTCCCCGATAAGCGCGTGCCGGACAGGGGCAGAACTCGCCCGGCGGCTTGGAAAGGTAGGTGATAGGGAATGTTTATTGCAGCTTGGCCCCTGGCCATCGTCCTGTTGACATCCATGTCACTCCCAGCCGAGCCCGCGCCACTTTCTCCCCGTGAGTTCCACAGCCTGTCGCGCAAATGCGCTCCATGGGTTGCGCCGTCCACCCTCGCCGCGATTGCCAAGATTGAAAGTGGCTTTGAACCGCTGGTGGCTCATGACAACACCACAGGTGAGCAGCTTCGCTGGATAGATCACCTGGAAGCCACGCGAGGCATCAAGCACCGCCTCGAAGCACAACATTCTGTCGACGTTGGATTGATGCAGATAAACAGCAACAACTTTCCCATGCTCAATCTCACGCCGGAAAAGGCTTTCGAGCCCTGCGCCTCGCTTTCGGCTGCCGCCCACTTGCTTGAAAGCCGGTATGCCGGCGGCACGACTGCTCCGGCGCAGCAACTTGCGCTTCGCCGTGCCATCTCGGCCTATAACACGGGCGACGTCACGCGTGGCTTCACCAACGGTTATGTACGCAAGGTCGAGTCGGCCGCAAAGGACATCTCAAGTCTCCTTGAGCGAACGCTGGAGCCGACCGCTCAAGATGTGCCAGACCTTGAGGCAGCCGGTCCGAAAACCGTGCCCCCTCTGCTCGAACAGAGCCAACAGACCAATGAAAAGCAACCCGCACAAGATTCGTGGGACGTTTGGGGCTCCTATCAGCGAAACCGCTCCGGGGCCGATCCCTCCGGTCCGACAGGCAGCCAGGCTGCGGAAGAGCGGGAACCTTCGAACCCGAACAAACTCGTATTCGATTGAATCATGGAGATGCAATGATGAAGCCACTCAAAATACTTCGTACGT
This sequence comes from Mesorhizobium sp. WSM4813, assembly GCF_055811555.1. Lineage (NCBI taxonomy): Bacteria > Pseudomonadati > Pseudomonadota > Alphaproteobacteria > Hyphomicrobiales > Phyllobacteriaceae > Mesorhizobium > Mesorhizobium sp. WSM4813. Next base: position 80,791 of record NZ_JBVVQU010000001.1, on the reverse strand, counting down.
TTAAGACGCGTGTTCCTTCGCCTTTTTCCATGCTGCGCATGGCGGCTGAATATGTACCGGCCGCTGCTGTAGGCGCGGCGTGGACGGTCTTCTCCATCGGGCCAGCCGCGGCTCAGGTGACCGGAGGGACGGATCCCGCCAAGATGGTCCAGAATATCTGCACCTTCATACTTGGCCCCTTCGGACAATCACTGGCCGTGCTCGGACTCGTGGCCATCGGTATCTCTTGGATGTTCGGTCGTGCTTCACTTGGCCTGGTTGCGGGTGTCGTTGGAGGGATCGTCATCATGTTCGGCGCCAGCTTCCTGGGCAAGGCGCTCATAGGCGGTGGCTGATGAGCGACCGGTTGGAAGTGAGCACCCTCTATGTGGCGGCGACACGCCCCGCACTATTCCTGGGGGTGCCGCTGACGCTGGCCGGATTGCTCATGATGTTGGCTGGGCTCGTCATCATTATCCTTCAGAATCCACTCTACGAAATCGTGCTCGTGCCACTCTGGTTCGGAGCACGGCTGGTTGTTGAGCGTGACTATAACGCCGCAAGCGTCGCGCTTCTCTATTTGCAGACTGCCGGCAGAAGCGTGGACGGGCCGGTCTGGGGCGGCGCGAGCGTCAGCGCCAATCCGATCAGAGTGCCGAAACGCGGAAGAGGAATGGTGTAATGTTTGGCGCCAGTGGCAGGACCGAGAGATCTGGCGAGATCTACCTTCCGTATGTCGGTCATCTAAGCGATCAGGTTGTCCTTATGGAGGACGGATCGATCATGGCCATGGCACATGTGAACGGGCTGCCGTTTGATTTGGAAGACGCTGAGATGCGCAACTCGCGCTGCCGCGCGTTCAACACTCTCTTGCGCAACATCGCCGATGACAATGTCACGCTATACGCGCATCTTGTGCGGAACAACGATGTGCCGGAGCCGGCATCGCGCCAGTTTCAAAGTGCATTCGCTGGCAGTCTGAGCGAGGCCTATGAGAGCCGTGTGCTGTCGGGAAAGCTCTTTCGCAACGACCACTTCCTGACTGTCATCGTGTTCCCCCGCACCGCAATCGGCAAGATCGGCTGGCGCATTGCCAAATCCCCCAGATGGAATGACAACGATCTGGCCACACAAATGCGAAGCCTGGAAGACCTCTGGCAGATCATTGCTGGCTCACTCGGCGGTTACGGTCTGCGCCGGTTGGGTATTCGTGAGAAAGGCAACGTGCTCTTCACGGAAATTGGGGAGGCGCTTCGGCTGATAATGACTTGCCGGTTTCTTCCGGTTCCGATGGTTACCGGCTCACTTGGCGCCTCGATCTACACTGACCAGGTCATCTGCGGGAAACGGGCGCTTGAGATTCGAAGCCCCGGGGATAGCTCCGTGGGATCATTGTTTTCGTTCCGTGAATATCCGGCGACGACGCGGCCAGGCATGCTAAATCCCCTGCTGTCCGCCAACTTCCCGCTTGTCCTCAGCCAGAGCTTTTCCTTCCTCACTCGGCCACAAGCTCATGCGAAGCTTAGCCTTAAGTCCAGCCAGATGACGAGTGCCGGCGACAAGGCTCTCACCCAGATCAATGAACTTGCCGAAGCAGAGGACGCACTGGCAAGCAACGAGTTCGTCATGGGTTCGCATCATCTGAGCCTGTGCGTCTATGCCGACAGCCTCAATAGCCTTGCAGATCGCGCAGCAAATGCGCGCGCAAGGCTGGCCGACGCGGGCGCCGTAATCGTCCAAGAGGGTATCGGCATGGAGGCCGCGTACTGGTCCCAACTTCCGGGGAACAACAGGTGGCGCACGCGCCCCGGGGCGATCACCTCGTACAATTTTGCCGGGCTTGTCTCTTTTGAGAACTTCCCAAGCGGTTGCAGTTCCGGCCATTGGGGCAAAGCTGTTGCGCGCTTTCGCACAAACGGTGGAACTTCTTTCGACTACATCCCCCATGAGAATGACGTCGGCATGACGGCGATATTCGGGCCCGTCGGCAAAGGCAAGACGACGCTGATGACCTTTATCCTCGCGATGCTTGAACAAAGCGTGGTCGATCGCGATGGTGCCATCGTCTTTTTCGATAAGGACCGGGGTGGTGAACTGCTGGTGCGAGCCACGGGAGGGACATATCTAGCGTTGCGCAGAGGCGCTCCGAGCGGCTTGGCTCCTCTGCGTGGACTGGACAACACCTCCGCCTCGCTGGACTTTCTGCGCGAATGGTTGATGGCCCTAATCGAGAGTGACGGCCGTGGTCCGATCTCGCCGGAGGAAAGCCGTCGACTGGAACGTGGCATTGTTCGTCAACTTTCGTTCGAGCCCGTCATGCGCTCAATTGCGGGCCTGCGCGAATTCCTGCTGCACGGCCCCTCCGAGGGCGCAGGAGCGCGGCTGCAGCGGTGGTGTAGAGGGAATGCGCTTGGATGGGCCTTTGACGGCGATGTCGACGAAGTAAGGCTTGATGCCTCCATTACCGGCTTCGACATGACGCAGCTCCTGGAATTTGAGGAGGTCTGTGCGCCGGCCGCCGCATATCTTCTGCACCGCGTGGGCGCTGTTGTCGATGGCCGTCGGTTCGTCATGAGCTGCGACGAATTTCGCTTCTATCTGCTCAACCCACAGTTCTCGGCTGTTATCGACAAGTTCTTGCTCACCGTTCGCAAGAACAACGGGATGTTGATACTCGCAACGCAGCAGCCTGAACACGTGCTGGAATCGCCCCTCGGAGCTAGTCTCGTTGCACAATGCATGACGAAGATTTTCTACCCATCACCGACGGCCGACCGTGCCGCGTATGTCGATGGCTTGAAGTGCACTACTCAGGAGTTCGAGGCAATCCGCCAGGGAATGGCAATTGGCAGCCGCAAGTTTTTGCTCAAGCGCGACAGCGGGAGTGTTGTTTGCGAATTCGACCTTGGCCAGATGCGCGAGTACGTAGCCGTGCTCTCGGGGCGGGCCAACACCGTGCGCTTTGCCGACCAGCTTCGTGACCAGTACGGAGATGCCCCAAGTGGGTGGCTCGATAAGTTCATGGCTCGTTACCACGAAGTTCAAGACTGACGGAGGAATATTCATGAGATTTGCTAAGCTTGCAGCAACGACGCTTGCTGCTTCCCTTCTGCTTCACGGACAGGCCAGGTCGCAATTTGTCGTCAGCGACCCTCTAACAGAAGCACAAGCGACCGCGACCGCGATTTCCACTGCGGCGATCCTTATAAAGTCAGCCGAGACGCTCGCTGCCACGGTCGAAATGGTGGATATGCTAACGTCGTCATTCGGTGTCATGGGACTGTTGGGCGCACTGAACCAAGGAAATCACTACCCATCGAGCAATAAGCTGGAGGGGCAGATGTTTGATGCTCGGGGGCCAGCTTCGATTATCGCGCGTAACATTGCGCAGGACCCAACTCGGATAGTCACCGGCACCGATGCAGAAGGGAAACTGTTACAGGGGCAAATCGCTGGTGCCGCCAATGTCGCAGCTCTTGCAGCCGACACTCTGGGCGTAATGGACAAGCGCCTTAACAATAACGCCGACACGCTTGGTCAGCTTTCCCGCTCGGGAAATATTGTGCAGGCCACCGTCACCAACGGTCTGGTCCTCAAGCAGATCCATGATGCGATTATCCAAAATGTCCAGGCCACAAGTCTGCTGACGATGGCAACTGCACAAGCGAGCCTTCACGCCGGGGAGGAGGCCGCCACGCAGCGTCGAGAACGCCAGAAGACCGCTAGCATCTTTTTTGGCATCCGCCAGTAAACGACGCTGAGTTCATCCGGCTCAGCTGCGCTGATCAGGGACAAATCAGGCTCACGCCATGCCTTTCAAAATTCACGCGCCATTCACGGCTATACACACGATCTTTCATCAGGCCTTTACGTTAGGGCTGCACAACGTGCTTGAAAAAATCCAAGAGGCGGTCAGCGCGCCTCTGGTTGCGTGTGTCACGCTTTGGATAATAATCCAAGGCTGTCTGGTCATGCGTGGTCAAGTCGATGCGCGCGGGGGTATCTCGCGCGTAATCATGGTATCGATTGTCGTTGCCCTTATCTTAAGCCAGGCCAACTACCAGCAGTACATTGAAGCGGTCTTCGACAAGACGATTCCAAGGCTTGCTCACCAGATCAGTGGCAGCGACTTGCCCTTCATCGGTATCCCCCAGAAGCTCGACATGATGTTTGCTTTAACTCAGTATAGCCTTCAGGTGATTGCTTCCGAAATTGGGCCTATGAATGGCCAGGACATACTTGCTTTCCAGGGAGCGGAATGGATTTTCTATGGCGCGCTGTGGACAGCTTTCGAGATCTATGATGCCGTCGGAATTCTGACGAAGGTGCTTTTGGCGATCGGCCCCCTGGTTCTTGTAGGCTACCTTTTTGATCACACTCGAGACATAGCTACCAAATGGATCGGCCAACTGCTCTCGTATGGGCTGCTGCTTCTCCTCCTCAACATCGTTGCAACGATAGTTATCGCTGCCGAAGCAGCCTCGCTGGTAGTCATGCTTGCGGTGATCAAAAACTCCGGTACGACAGCAGCCAAGATCATCGGGCTTTACGAACTCGACATGCTTTTCCTAGCTGGCGACGCTCTGATCGTCGCGCTTCCGGCGATCGCCAGCAGCATCGCCGGCGGCTCTTGGGCAGGTACGAACCAACTGCCTGTCAGCCTCACTCGCCCCCCTGCCAAAACGGCGGGTCGTTAATCAATCACTAGCGCGGTGCCAAAATGAAATATTGCCTAATTTTATCAATCCTAGCTTTGGCCGCCTGCAAGACAACCGATGGGCTTGCGACCTGTGCGGGTACGCCATTCCAACTGAACGTGGGACAATGGGAAATCACCCCTGAGGATCTTCAGGTCGATTGCGCGGAAGAGCCCAAGTGAAGTTTCCTGAACATGCCCTTCTGGTGGAGAGAGAAACGCTAGCCGCCCACTACAAGGAGGTGGAAGCGTTTCAAACGTCACGAGCGAAGTCTGCGCGGCGCCTGTCAAAGACCCTTATAGCCTTTGCGGCGGCGGCGGTCCTAGGAAACGTTGCGCAGGCATTTACCATCGCTGCCATGGTCCCGTTCACCAAGCTCGTGCCTGTGTTCCTTTGGGTACGGCCGGATGGGACAGTTGACAGCGAAGTGTCAGTCTCTCAACTGCCGGCAACCCAAGACCGGGCCGTCGTAAATGCTTCGCTGTGGGAATATGTACGCCTGCGCGAGGGCTACACAGCAGATACAGCCCAATACGGCTATGATCTCGTATCCAGTTTCAGCGCACCGGCTGTGCGACAGGAATATCAAGATTACTTCAACTATCCGAATCCCACCTCGCCGCAAGTCACGGTCGGCAAGCGCGGCAAGCTCGAGGTTGAGCACATTTCCTCAAATGACATCAGTCCGGACGTTCAACAGATCCGCTACAAACGCACTCTTATCGTTGATGGGCAGATGCCGATGGTGACCACTTGGACAGCAACCATCCGCTACGAGCGCTTGACGGGTCTGCCTGGGCAATCGAGGCTGACCAATCCGGGAGGACTACTCGTTACCTCCTATCAAGCCTCGGAAGATAGTGTATCAATCCCGGGGCCCGTACAGCCATGACAAAACGAGCGTTTCTCGCGCTGGCCTGTTCACTTTTCTTAACGATCGAGGCGTCCGCGGAAGACACACCACTTGCCGGCAAGCATGATGCGCGGATGCGCTACCTGGCTTACCGTCCCGACGAAGTGGTGCGCCTATCGACCGCAGTGGGGGCAACGCTGGTTGTCACATTCGCGACCAACGAGACCGTCGCAGCCGTGGCCGTTTCCAATAGCAAAGACCTGGCTGCGCTCCCGCGCGCCAACTATCTCTTTTTTAAGGCTAGCCGGATGCTCCCGCCGCAGCCGGTCATCGTGCTGGCCGAGAGTGAGTCCGGTACACGGAGATACGTATTCAGTATTTCAACGAGAGCGATGCCAAAACTCGATGAGCAGCAACCTGACCTATACTACAGTGTGCAGTTCACCTACCCTGCTGATGAGGCTGCTGCTCAGAGAAAGGAAGCAGAAAGGCGCTCGATTCTTGGTCAGGCCCGGGCGAAAGTGCTGCAAGAAGACAGAGTTCAGGATTTGTTGAATCGGCCCGCCGCAACTGCCAGTCCGGACGAAAGCAATTTCCACTACGTCGCAAAGGGCGACCGATCGCTGGCGCCGCTGGAAGTCTTCGATAATGGCTTTACGACCGTATTTGGATTCGCAAGCAATTCCCGCATACCCTCCCTCTACGTTATCAATCCCGACGGCAAGGAAGCCGCTGCCAACTACACAGTCAAAGGGGACTATGTTGAAGTATCCGCAGTCGCGCGGGAATGGCGTCTGAGAGATGGCAATACGGTCTTGTCCATTTTTAACAGGGCTTATGATCCTGTGGGACGAGCGCCAAAGACCGGTACAGTGAGACCCGATGTGTGGCGCGTTTTGAAAGGCTCGGGCCGATGAATGAAACCGGCCCACAGTCGGTACACGATGTCGATGCATCCAGATCGATCGTCTCGGAGCCGCCCCGCCGGCATCTATCGGGATCGCAGAAGTTGGCCGTCGCCGGTCTTGTTCTCATCTCATCTCTATCGCTCATCTGGCTCGGAGGTCGTCCCAGCACACAAGATGAACCACCTCAGCCAAAACCGCCAATTTTCCCCAACGCTGAGCCATACCGCCCTGTGCCAATCGAGATTGCTCCCGAACCTCCAGCACCCGTACAGGCGGCGCAGGCGGCAGATTCTGCGCCATCCACGCCGCCACCGGCGCCAGCTGATCCGCCGCCGGAGGAAACACCAATTTTCGCCTACAGTAGCAGCAGTCAAATGCCCGACGACGGTCAGCGGAGCGAAGACCACCATAAGGATGCTCCCGCGACCGAGGATGAGATTTCAATCGGTGGCGATCTGTCAGGGCGATTGAAGCCAGATATACAGGAGCCAAGCCGGGCTACACTTTTGCCGCACCCTGATCTAGTGATTACTCAAGGAACGATCATTCCCTGCATTTTGCAAACGGCAGTCGACACAAATTTACCGGGTTATGTGAAGTGCGTGTTACCTAAAGACGTCCGCGGCGCTACCAACAATGTCGTGCTCCTGGATCGCGGGACGACCGTGATTGGCGAGATCCAGCGCGGTCTCCAACAGGGGGATGCGCGTGTCTTCGTGCTGTGGACGCGCATCGAAACGCCTGACCATGCCCTCGTGTCGATAGCATCGCCGGGCGCTGACGAACTCGGCCGCTCCGGTATGCCTGGCACGGTGGATAATCACGTCTGGCAGCGCTTTGGCGGAGCAATGCTCATGAGCGTCCTTCAAGGCGCGTTTCAGGCGGCCGGTCAATATGCGGCTAGCTCTGGCGAAGGAAGCGGCATCAACAGCTTCCAGAGCAATGGTGGACAAGCCGTCGAGACGACACTGAGAGCGACGATCAATCTTCCGCCAACTCTGAAGAAAAACCAGGGAGATGCTGTATCCATCTTTGTGGCTCGGGACCTCGATTTCTCAGATGTATACGAACTTAGAGCGACCGCCGTGGCGCCAGCCCCCCAACATCGCGAACGCCGGAGAGACAAAAATGCGATCGGAGGCTGATCCTCAATTGCGTTTGCTTCTCGACCCCGTTCTGAAATGGCTTGAGGAGCCAAGGACCGAAGAGGTCGCTATCAACCGGCCTGGGGAAGCCTTTGTCCGACAGGCCGGCGTTTTCACGAAACATCCGCTACCGCTATCTTATGACGATCTGGAGGACATCGCGATCCTCGCTGGAGCGCTGCGCAAGCAAGATGTCGGACCGCAAAGCCCCCTCTGTGCGACTGAGCTGCCGAACGGAGAGCGGCTGCAGATCTGTTTGCCGCCCGCTGTTCCCTCAGGAACAATAAGCCTGACCATACGGCGTCCCTCAAGTCGTGTGACCGAGCTTAAGGAAGTTTCTTCTCGCTACGAATACTCGCGTTGGAATCAATGGCGGTCACGAAAGGAGCGCCAAGAGCGGCAGGACGAAACGATTCTTCAGCACTACGACCATGGTGACTTGGAGCAATTTTTGCGAGCGTGCGTTTGCGGGCGGCTCACGATGCTGCTTTGCGGACCTACTGGAAGCGGCAAAACGACAATGAGCAAGACTTTGATCAACGCTATACCCCCGCAAGAGAGACTGATAAGTATCGAGGACACGCTCGAACTTGCAATCCCGCATGAGAACCATGTCCGGTTACTCTATCCAAAAGACCAGGCAGGCATAGGTGCGGTGACGGCAGAGCAACTGTTGCAAGCCAGCTTGCGCATGCGCCCTGATCGAATATTGCTGGGTGAGATGCGCGACGATGCTGCATGGGCCTACCTCAGCGAAGTCGTCTCCGGCCATGCGGGATCAATATCAACGATTCACGGGGCAGATCCGGTCCAAGGCTTTAAAAAGCTCTTTTCACTCGTCAAGAGCAGCCCGCAAGGAGCCGCTGTGGAAGACCGCACGCTTCTTGACATGCTGTCGGCTGCCATTGACGTCATTGTACCGTTCCGTACCCAAGGCGAAGTATATGAGGTGGGAGAGGTATGGCTCGCCGCCGATGCCCGGCGACGGGGAGAGACAGTAGCCGACCTTCTTAACAAGCACTAAGGCTAGAACAACGTCTCGGGCTCGATAGGTCGATTGTGATGTGACGCGTCATTTTGTTCTGCTTCGATGCCTCTTTGACGGGCTTTCTCAGATTGCTTGGGTAGCCTGAGCGAGTCAGCGGCATCATGCCATCATCATTGTACGAATTGCATGCTCCATTGTCCTGGACGAGACCGGCTTCGCTAGCCAAAGGACGAAGGCCTGATTAGCAGATGTGACCGGCATGAGGTCGATTTCACCGACGACTATGACAGGCACCGTCATGAGGGTGGGGCATGCGGATTCTGCCTGTTCTCGCTCGAGGAAAGGCATTTTACCCAAGATCAGCAGGTCGGCTGCTTTCCCGCTCTCGATCCAGCCGCAAAGGCTTTCGAAGGTCGCGAAGCCGACCGGCTTATAACCCAGCGCGGCGATATTCTTCTTGTAGATCTCCAACTCTGCTGGGTCGGGCTCCACGACTGCAATGATTTCTCCGTTGCCAAGTGATCCGTCGTATGGGCCGACAGCGATGTCAGCGCTGACTGGCTCCTCCTCGGAGGCCGGTAAGTAGATATCAAAGCGGGTACCTCGGCCAACAGCCGAGGTGACGTCAAGGCATCCTGCGAGCGCGCTCACGTGCCTGTCAACCGCAGAAAGACCCAGCCCGGTCCCGCCGAGGCGAGAGCGGGTGGTAAAAAAGGGCTCAAAGACATGCGGAAGTATCGAACTTGCAATTCCCGGGCCATCGTCGCTGATGGAGAGGAGAACGTAGTGTCCAGGTCTCAAGGTGCCCCGAGCCAGTGGCTTTGTTTGGCACACTTGGGCGCGGGAAACGCTAATCTCGACACGGCCCTGGTTCAAGACAGCCTCCGACGCGTTCTTGCACAAATTCATAAGGATTTGCTGTATCTCGGTTGGGCTGCCCTCGACCACCGTTTGCCACTCATTGATCTTGAAATTCAACTGAACACCCGCACGAACTGTAACCCTCAGCAATGGCGCAAGATCCATAACAATCTCGGAGACGCTGATAGGCACTGCCACGCGCTTCCGGTTTCGGCTGAGTGACAAGATCTGGTCAACGATCAGCTTGGCTCGGTGTCCAGCTAAGATGATTTGGTCGATGTGGTTCCGAATCCTAGAGGGTCGACGCACCAGCCCTTGGGCAATCTCTGAATATCCGATTATTGCGCCTAAAATATTGTTGAATTCATGTGTGGCGCCGCTTGCGATCGTGCCGACGGTCCTCAGCCTTTCCACATGCTCCCATCGACTCACCAGAAGGTCGCGTTCGGCATTTACTCGTTGCATTTCAAGATGGTTGCTCAAACGCACAATGGCACTGGCAAGAACCCGCAGGTCGTCTGCTGAGGGGAGTGAGCGATCTCGTTCAAAAACAAGGATGCAAACCACAGCCTGCTGATCGGAGGCCCTGCAAGCAACAATTTGACAAACACCGGAAGTGCCTAGGGCGGTCCGAACCATTTCCGCCGCCGGAACGACGCGAAACACTGGTCGGCCGGCACGGACAAGTGAAACGACTTCATCAATAAGCGCGACGTTCCAGACGGGTATGCACGTGTTCGCCACAAAGCACTCAGTCTGCCTGCTGAGACTCGGATCCACCAGAGCAAGCGCGCATTGATGCGCATCGAAAACGCGTTGCACGACTCTAAGCGCTGCTTCGGTGGAAAAGCACGCCGAGGCGTTCTTTGCTTTGCTATCGTTGAAGAGAGATTCGATCTCACGCATTGCCTCTTCAAGCTGCAACCGCCTTTTCAGCCGGTTCATCCGCAGATGCTGCCTGGAGGACCGAATGATCGCAAACAAGCAGAGGCATATGGACAGCAAGCCAAAGAAAAATCGCGTACGCTGCGCTTGCGCGCTGGCCAAGCTGTAGCCTTTCAGATGCTCTCGCTCCAGTTCGGCGGCCCTGGAGGACGTGTCGAGGGATGCGATCTGATTGGCAGCTTGGTCCAACCTCCATAAACAAGACAGGAGACTGCGGAAAATGCCCAAAGCATCCGCGGCAGCCCGGGCCTGGCTCGGAGCAAATCGGTCGGGAGGCTGATCCATCTGTGATGCAAGGGTGAGCCCCGGTTCGGCCGAAAACGCGATCAGCTTAGACAGTGCAACTCTGCGCGACGATGCCCCCCCAAGGCGACCAAGCGAGCGAGCAAGATCTGCGAGACAGTTTTGCACAAGCTGATCTTGCTTGACCAAGGCTGAGACGGCAGCCTCTTTGTTTTCGATCGAGTTTATGAGCTGCGCGCGCAATCTGGATTGCCCGGAGCTCTCATCGGGCGAAGTCTCGGGAGGGCGTTGCAAGTTTTCACGATTCCTTTGCAATGCCTGTCCGGTAGAAGCAACCGATCGGGAGTCCAATACCATATCCGTCCGGGCGCGGGCGACGTCGCGCCGGAGCAATGCATCGTTGATCTGAATCGTTCGCAGTTGGCTTAGGATCGCGTCGTTGATCTGCGGGGGCTGCCCCTGCGTCCCGACCAAGAGCGCAATCGAGGCGGCTAGGGCGATTACAATTGCTTTGTCGGAACTGAGCCGTGTTTCCCAAGGAAACGGCGTTTGATCCGCGGTGCACGCCTTGCGAAGATCCAACCTGAAGTCCAGCTCGCCACGGGTTCGGTATGGGGCCGGATGCTGCTGGAATAGGAAAGCCACGCCTACCTCTCCCCTTATGAGGACGGTTCAACACCGTTGCCAAACTTGGTTTTGGCCCGCTTCCAGAACGAGAATGAGCGCCCAAAGGACCCCGCGATGCGGAGCACATCGTTGCGATCTTGGAAGCAGATGAATACAACGCGCACGCGATGCTTCGACCCCTCGCGGCTTCAGGGACCCTCAGCTGAAGCCCAGGATGAAGCGCCGATTGGGTGAACGGATAGGGCGCGCGTTCCGGGGATATAGCGAGGTAAATCGCTCGATGTCTGCTGGGTCGACCTCAACCGGTTCCGTCGCCACCATCCAGTCGACGTTTTCGGTGCATGGTGGTGTCGTCAAAGATCCTTCATATGTCCAGTAGCCAAGCGAAGCCGGCAGAAGCCCGTTCGGGTCGACGTCGTCGACCGCTGCCTCTTCGCCTGACGTTGCCGGAAATGCTGCAGCAAGCCTGGCAAAACTGGCATTTGTCGCGCCTGGCGTCAGAAACACGCCCAGCACACCCAGAGTATCGCTGTTGCGGTCCTTATGGACAAAATGCGCTTCAATCGGGAAACTCTTGCCTGCAACGTGGTGCTCGCTTGGCGCATGGAAATGGAACTGTAGCAGCTCATAGACACGATCCCCCAGAGTGAGCGTGCTGCCTTGCGGCAGGTTGATCTGAATGGTGTGGCCGTTGTTCACCATCCTGCCGCCGCCCTTGTGCCAGCCTATGGCGATATGCGGAATATCCGCTTTGACCGCGCCCCGGATATCGACCGGCGATTGCTGCATGCCCGCCGAGCAGACCAAATTTGTCTTGTCCAAATGCCCCCATTGTTCGGGTCCGACCAGGCCGGCATATCCCCATTCGGTGCTGGCCGCCCGCGCGGCTTCAGCGCAAATAGGACACGCGCCGAGTGCAACAAATCCTTTGATCAGATTACGACGGTGCATATTGCTTTGGCTCCTACTGAACACTTCAATTTAGCGCTGGCATGAGAAACTGCAGTCGCAGCTGTGATGTGGGCGACATCGTCGCAATTTGCGGCCGAACAGTTCGGTACGCCACCATCGCGGCTTCAGGTCGACCGACATAGGACATTCCCGCGCGCGGCCGTGCTCGCCGACCACATGCGGTTTGTAGCAGCTATTATCAGGTAGATAGTCCCAGCTATTGGCCGAATCCGTGCTCATTGTCTCCACGACCGCCGATTGCCGTTCGATTGCTGATCACATGGTCGACCTCACCGAACGCCTCGGCACCCGGGCCACACTGGACAAACTTCCATGCAACTACTCCGATGGCGCCCACCACGCCAAGTGACGCTTCATATTCATCATCGGACAGCCAGAGAAATCGATTGCTTCGATAAAGAACATCCACGACATGGATGCAATCACGCGCAATTTGCGGTGCTGCTGAGGACGCCGGCTCGATCCGCCATATCTCGGCGACAAATCACGCGCCGGAGAACTAGGCAAGGTTGCACCACCGTGGACTAAAGATCGAGCTTATGCTGTCACGCGTTCGATCAGGACCAAAGGCTTGCGCGCCTCTGGGCGGTCCGCTGCGACTCAGACACGGAGTAGTTCTTCAAGATGACCCAAAACAGAACAAGAATCTTACTGAACCGAACTAATTTTGCAATGACGGTCGCCGAAGATGATTCTGAACCACTGAGGAAACTTGACGAGTGCTTGGACGAAGCGTCCAGGCATTTCTCAGCCGTTCTTGCCGTGCCTCCGAAGCTCTCGATCTCGAGCGCTCATCGCAATGAGGGTAGCACAACAGGGATGCAGATGGGGCCGAGAGACATGTCTTGGACGAGTTATTCAGTGGCATTGCTAAGCGCTCTATGGAAGCCTCGCTGATCAGGCTATGAAGTCCGGCAACCAATGTCCGGGCATGATCGTCCGGGACCACATCTTGAACATCGTAAAGCCAGACACCGAGGCCTCCAGTCGGGCCTCCGACATTCAGATTCGCTTCGTTAGAACGAGCTTTGGAATCGCAGCACGCCGCCGAGGCTGTTCCTTTTGCCGACGTGAGCCGGGTTCGTTCCGGAACGGTCGACGGCAGCGAACTTGGCGTAATGGGCATAATCGACTTCGGCTGTGACTGTGAAACCTGGAATGACCATATAGGCGACGTTTGCAGCCAGTCCGGAGTTCCTGAGCTGATCACCCGAGACCTGAAGGTTGAACGAAGTTTTCTCGTTTAACGTGTAAGTGGCGCCCGTCCAGAAAGCCCAGTTGCCGCTCCAAATTTGGTAGAAGCCGCGACCGTGAGCGGCGAGCGCGTTGGTTGGGTCATCGTTGAGATTGCCAATGGAGCCATAGCCGAACATTCCGAATAGCGACAGGTCATCTGTGACATTGACATCGAGTCGGAGCTTGCCGGCCAAAGCTTCGTAGTCGCTGTCAGGAGCCATTACGCCGGTGATCGCGCCCCAGCCCTGCGTCTGTTTCACGCCGAAGACGACGTGCGGAACATAGCTGTCGATAGTACCGACTACACCCGACCCTTGTTCAAGTGAAACCAGAGCCGAAAAGCCATTATCGGCATCGAAGTAATACTGAGCCACGTTGGTATCGAAGTCGCCGTACGGAACGAGTACGTTATTGAGTACGTTTCCGGCGTAGCCTGTAAACGTGTCGAAGGCCGACTCGTCCTTGCCAACTCGGAGGCCACCAAGCTGGATCCAGGCGGAAGACAACTTGACGCCGCTGTTGAAGCTATAGTTGTGAGGGCTTTCCGGACCCGGATAAGCGTTGTGGTTGCCGAAGTTCACGCGAGTCTCAGTATAGGTCTTCAGTGCGCCTAGTTCGGTCTCCTGGCGCGTCCAAGTTTTGAACGTGAAACGCGTGTTGTTTCGCCAGGTGCCCTGAGCCTCGCCAGTTCTCACATCGGAGGTTCTTATCCCGTCATACGATCGGACATCGCTGAGGCCGACGTCGTAACGGATGTAGCCGCCGATGCGCACGCAGGTCTCGGTGTCGGGGATATGGAAGTAGCCCGAACCGTAGACGTCGCAGATATTGACATATTCGGTCGGACCCGGCGCGGAGACTTCGTCCGTCGCGCGAGCGACGGAAACGGAGATCAGGGCCGCAACTGAGCCGAGAAGAAGCCTGCTTACGTTCATTCTGGATCTCCAGTTCAAAGAATAAAAGGCGGACGCGTCAAAGGGCGAACCGGCGGCCTGTCCCAGGACCAAAAACATGTGCATCTCGCTCCTCTTTCGTACCTGAGGAATGCCCGATACTAAGTTGACTTGTGTAGTCCCGGTGTGAGTAAGTCAAGTTATACTTGTACATTTCTTTATAGCAGTTCGACTTATAGAAGAAACAACTGTGGTTGGCTATCAACTGCCCGAAGGAGGTGAGATTCGACTTCCGTCCGGATCCAAGAAAAGGCAAAATCGCCTGTTGCCCTGCCGCGCTTCCCACAAGCGTTCCTCATTCTTTCAGTACATCGGGGATTCAGCATTTCTGAACCAATATTCATCTCCGTTATTTGTGAGTTGGCCGTCGGCGTTCGATGCGGAGCAGCAAGCGACGTGCCATCCTGAAGAGGTAGCTCCGCGCTGACACTTAAATTGGCCGGCGCAACTTCGTCGCGCTCTTTTCTTTTTGCTTTTTGGGGGTCAGCTGAGCACCGAGCAGACGTTTTGGGACACGGTTCGTATGTTCGATATATGACACTTTCGTTCGATACCGACAGCACCTGTTTGCTGTGAAGCTCGGGTCGAGACAGCATGCGGCGGCGCCGCTCGGTACACGTCAGGCGGGAGCCTCGCTGCAGCGCACAACTGGATCGTGCCAAGGATGGCCCGTTTCGTTTTGCAGCGGCGCAATCGTTCACACCCCCGTGCGACTCACCTAGCGCCCATTGCGGATCGGATGGATGCATGCTCACGAGAGTAGTGTGGTTGGTTGCAGGGCCACCGCCTTGTTCGGTCAAACAGGCCAACTCTCGACAGATCACGGCTTAGGTCTTATATAAGCGCCCTAGAGAGAGTTAAGGTCGTTTCTATGAGACAAAGATGCGCTCAACAGTGACAGATACATTGCCTCCCAGCGTCAAGAGGGCGCTTGGCAAGCTCGGCGCCGACATTGCGGTCGCCCGTAAGAAGCGCAGCCTGACCGTGATGATGATGGCGGAACGACTGGGTGTCGCAAAGAGCACCTATCTGAAGATCGAAAAAGGAGACCCGACCGTCGCTATGGGGGCCTACGCCATGACCTTTTTCGTTTTGGGCTTTGATGAGGCTTTGGCGCAGATCATCGACGCGCATCGCGATGAGCAAGGCCTGCTCCTCGACGCTGAACGTTTGCCCAAGAGGGTAAGGGTGCGGAAGCCACCGGGTGCAATATGAGACGTTCTATTGCTGTTCACATTGGCGAAGAAGCGATGCTACTGGGTACGTTGCGCTATGATCAGCAGGGTGCGCGCGAGAGCGCTGCCTTTGAATATGATGCAGGTTGGCTGAGAGCAGCGGAAGGCTTCTCGATCGAACCCAGTCTGCCACTCGTTACTGGCCCTCAATTCCATCGAAAGACCGGCGATGGATCCGTGTTCCACAACGCGATCGCGGACACGGAGCCGGACGGATGGGGCCGGCGTGTAATCCAGCGCGACCAGGCCAAGCGTCGCCAAGAGGCGCGCCGGGCGGGAAATGTCGCCGAAACGCGGCCTCTGAACGCGAAGGATTACCTCTTGGCAGTGGACGACATGAGCCGCATTGGTGCGCTCCGGTTGAAGGACGAAGAAGGGCGTTACCAAAGAACGACCGAGGAGGGTCGACGCACCACGCCGCCGCTCATTGAAATCGGTCAACTTCTCGCAGCCACGCACGCCGTCGAGACGAACACCGAGACGGCAACGGATCTCGCCTATTTGCGTGGACGTGGCACGTCCCTTGGGGGCCTTCGTCCGAAATGCTCTGTCGTCGACGATGACGGACGCCTCGCTATCGGTAAGTTTCCGAGCGTTGCCGATGATCGATCTGTCACAAAAGGCGAAGTGCTCGCTATGAATTTGGCCAGAAAAGCCGGCGTGGATGCTGCTGAGACACGTCTGCTCGACAGCGACGGCGCCCCTGTCGCGCTCATACGGCGTTTCGATAGGACTCCGAACGGCAATCGACTCATGTATATCTCGGCCGCCACGATGATCGGCGCAGAGTCAGGGGACGTTGGCGAGCATAGCTATACTGAACTTGTGGATGTGCTTCGTCAGCACGGCAGCCAGCCAGCGGCCAACATCGAAGAGCTTTGGCGGCGCATCGCGTTCTCGATCCTTATCACCAATGTCGAGGACCACCTCCACAATCACGGCTTTCTCCATGTGCATCACGGGCAATGGCGCCTGGCGCCTGCATTCGACATCAACCCGTTCCCTGAGCGCGTGCGAGAGCTGAAAACCTGGATATCCGAGGAAACTGGGCCCGAACCGACTGTCGACGCACTGATGTCGGTAATCGCTTATTTCCGGATCAGGAGTGATCGAGCGAAGACGATACTCGCAGAAGTCGAAAAGGCGGTCGCGTCATGGCGGGAGGAGGGGCGGGCGCTTGGGATGACCCCCCAAGAACTCGATAGCTTCACCGACGCGTTCGAACATCGGGAACGGCAAGCCGCCCAACGGCGCAGAAATGATCCCTGAAAGCTTGCCGTTTGCGGTTAAGATGGCGTCCTGCAAGGGCGTCAAGGCGACTGGTTCTCCGTTTCGCCTACCCTCACTCCATGTCCGGCGCCGAAAGGTCGAGCGCCAGCGCCGTCTTCGAACAGGCCTGGTTCCGGCTGGCCCAGCGCCAGCCGCTAACGAGTCAGATACTCTTCTGCCAGTCTCTGAGCCGCACAGCGCTGCTGAAGCGCACGTCGAACGTGATGCTGATCGGCTTGTGCGCAGGGCGACTACCAGCGCTCGAAACCCATACCCTCCTTCTTGCCGTCGCGCGCCGCATCGAAGATGGCCCAGAACGGACTGTTCCTGCCCCCGGCCTCGAGCCCCGCGGCGGCATGGGTATTCGCGAGAGAGCGCCGGACGCATAGGCTCCGCGTACTGGCGATGCGGCCTGCGCGCTGCTTGAAATCGACTGGCGCGGCAGAATGCGATCGCTTTCGTGATCACGTCACCTGGGAGGACGAGAAAAGATTGTTGAGGCACGGGTACGAGCTGCCTCAGTCGTTCGTTCGATCGACAGCACTGTGTGCGGAGGACGCTCTCCATCATGCAGTGCCAGGAGACGCTGGCCGATTTCCTTATCCGCTGCCGTGAGCCGATGATTCAGCCGCAGAAAATCCATCCAGGTTGGCGTGCGGAATGTCTCTGTCCAAATCCAAGGCTTTTGAAGATTTCGCTGCAGTGTCCAGTTTCGCGCACCGGCACGGCTCTGAACATGGCGCCTTGCGCGCATGTAGCCCAGAAAGGTCTCGATATTCTCCTCGGATATAAGATACTCGACCTTGACGACTATGGGGCCACTCCTGGGCTTCAACTCGAGTGCCAGCTCCGGCGCGTGAAAATCCGAACTTTCCTGATCCGTTTCTTCCCATGGACGGACTGGTAACAGTACTCCCGCAGCTGCAACCAGCAACAGAGCGCCTGCGGCGCCCTGCAAAGCCCAGGCTAAGGAGTAGTTCTGTGCGACAGTACCCCATATCCAGCTGCCTGCCGCCATCCCGCCTGCGCTAAAGGCGTAGTAGATCGATAGTGTGCGGCCGACGACCCACCTTGGGCTTGCCAGCTGCACCGACACGTCGATGCCCGTCCAGGTGATAAGCCAACCCGCGCCAGCAAGTGCCAGCGAAATGGCCGCTACAGCGACCGATGATGTGAGTGCAAGGGAAAGGCAACATGCTGCACAAGCAACGGAGGCGAACGATACCAGCCTGTTTTGAGACGTGATCCGCCTTAGAAAGCTATTGCTCATGCCCGCGACGAAAGCACCCATGCCGAAGCCCGCCAGCAGGATGCCGTAGACGATTGGGCCGCTTTTCAGCTGATCCCGGACGACTAAAGGGAGCAGCGCAAGGATGGAGATGCTTGCCAACCCGAAAAAGGTTGCACGGGCAATCGCTGCCCTGATCTCCAGGGACATTACGGTGAAGCGCACTCCGTCATGAATTGCCATCGTCATGCGCTCACGAGGGAGAGGTGACGTGCGAACATTCCATCTAGTGCGCCATATTGCGGTCAGCGGCGCCAGATCACTCAGCGCTGCCAACGCGAAAGCGGCCAGCGGTCCAAGAAATGCCAAGACCACGCCCCCCAAAGCCGGACCAACGCTGCGCACAATGTTGTATCCGACGGACATAAGCGTCACCGCAGCCGGGATGTCGCGCTTATGAAGAATATCGCCGACAGAAGCGTGCCAGGCCGGATCATTCAAGGCAAAGCCGCAGCCGGCCAGGAAACCTAATCCGAGAATTAGCCAGGGACCGGCAAATCCCAGACCCACAGAAATCATCAGCGTCGTTGATGCCAATGCTATCAGGCAGTGCCCCGCAAACATTACCCATCGGCGGCTGAAGTTGTCGGCAATGGCTCCGGCCAGGATTGAGAGGAAGAATACCGGCAACGTGGATGCGGCCTGCACGAGTGCAACCATCAGATCCGAAGCGGAAATCGTGGCCATCAGCCAACTGATGGCGACCGTTTGCACGAGCCACCCGAGGCTGGATATTTGTGTGGCCGTCCAGATCGAGCGAAACACCGGGTTCCGAAATGGAGCCAGCGTTGTTGAGACAGGCAGATGAGCATTTTTTTCGGACTGCATGACGGTTGATGCCTTCGGGGGGCCGGTTATTCAATTCACGGCTGCCACTACTGCTGTTACGATGTTGACCAATAAGGGCCGACATATCGAGGATGACTTCATCGCAATGAGGAGTTGGATACCTCCGCTCTCCTGGACTGGCGCCAACCACTCCTCGCCCAGCAAAGTAGCGTTGCCGATCGTCCTGCTCGAGAAATCGTCTGCAGGGTTTTCGATCTCGCGTCATCAAACCAGTGCCCATGCAGCTTGCCGGCGACTATTTTTTCGCATTGGGCCCGTTTTGCTAGTGTCATTCGTGACAAATCCTGTGCATGGCCGTCGTACCGCTAAATTCCGAGGATGAGGGCGCCTCCGGTGAGGCCGGCACCCGCCGCGGCAAGGAGAATCTTTTCGCCCGCCCGAAACGGCTGCGTCCGATGGGCGAGCGACAGCGAGAGCGGGATGGTCGCGGCGGAAGAGTTGCCGTACTCGGCGATCGTCTTGACGATTGCCTGATCCGCTATTCCGAGGTTCCTCCCGACCACATCGAAAATCCGAGCATTGGCCTGATGCGGCACGAAACGATCAATGTCTTGCGGCAGCATTCGGGCAGAAGTGAGCGCGTCCTGCGAGCAGGCCGTCATCATGTCCACGGCCTTGCTGAACACTTCACGGCCGTTGGCGATCGTCATGCGGGTCTGCCCGAGGTCCATGCCGCCGTGGAACGGTGTGTTGCTTCCTCCGGCGGGAATCTGGATCAGCCCGTAGCGCGAGCCGTCCGAAGCCAACGCGGCGCCGAGAATGCCCCGATCCGGGTCATCGCACGGGGCAATCACCATGGCGCCGGCGGCGTCGGCAAACAGCACGGCACTGGCGCGCTCCGCCGGATTGATGCGGCGGCTGAGGATGTTGGCGGCGATGACAAGGCTCGCCTTCCCGTGCAGACGGGTGAAGCTGTCGGCGAACATCAGCGCATAGATGAAGCCGGCGCAGGCGCCGGTCAGATCGACCGCGCCGGCGCAGCTGAGCCCCAGCCGATGCGCGACCAGCGGCGCGCTGGGCGGCAAAAGGTGATCGGGTGTCGAGGTGGCAAGCAGCAAAAGACCGATGTCGCCACGGTCGATGCCGGCATTCGCCAGCGCCATGTCGCCGGCGTGCGCGGCAAGACCCGACAGCGTGTCTTGGTCCGTTGCCCAGAAGCGCGAGCGTATCCCGGTCCGCTGCTCGATCCAGCCGGGCTCAAGCCCGAGACGGATTTCGATTTCCGGATTCTCGACCTTGCGCGACGGCGCATCATGACCCAAGCCGAGAATGGTCGACGATCTCTTCATGGCCGGGAACCGAAGCGTTCGCCGGCCTCCTCGATGGCATCATAGAGCCTGTCCAGCTCGTTGCCGGTGATGCAGTAGGGCGGCAGAAGATAAAGGACATTGCCGAGCGGGCGCACCAACAGGCCGCGTTCGAGAAAAAAGGCGCGCAGTTTTGGCCCGATCTCGGCCAGATAGCCGGCTGAGCCGGCGCGCAGATCGAGAGCTGCGATCGTGCCGGTCGCCCGGCAATCTGTGAACTTGGTATTGTTGCGAAAGCGTCGAAGCCCGACGGCCAGCCCGGCACTCAAGGCCGCAATCCGCTCGGCCACCGGCTCGTCCCGCCAGATCTCGATATTGGCAAATGCTGCCGCGCAAGCGATCGGATTGGCGGTATAGGAACTCGAGTGGAAAAAGGTCTTCTTCCGGTCCTCGCAATAGTGGGCCCGGAAGATGGTGTCGGTGGCAAGCGTGGCCGCCAGCGGGATTGCGCCGCCAGTCAAGCCCTTCGAGGTGCACAGGATATCAGGAGAAATCGATGCCTGGTCGCAGGCGAACATGGTTCCGGTGCGCCCCCAGCCGGTCATCACCTCGTCGGCGATCAGCAGCGTGCCGGAGGCCTCAGTGATCTTTTTCAATTCGGCCAGAACCCAGGCCGGATACATCAGCATGCCGCCGGCGCCGAGCACCAGCGGCTCGAGGATCAGCGCGGCGGCGCGGCGGTCGCGAGAGAAAGCCTCGTATCTATCCAGCGTTTCCTGCTCGCGCCCTGCGGCCGGAAACGGAATGGTGTCGACCTCGAACAGCAGGGGTTCGTAGGCGGCGTTGAACACGCCGCGGGCTCCGACGCTCATCGTGCCGATCGTGTCGCCATGATAGCTGTGTTCCATGACGACGATGCGCGAACGCGGCGCGCCGATATTGCGGTAATAGCCGAGCGCCATCTTCAGCGCGACTTCGACGGACGTGGATCCACTGTCGGAATAGAAGACCCAGTCGAGGCCTGCCGGCACTATTTCGATCAGCGCCGAGGCTAATTGCTCTGCCGGCTGATGGGTGAGACCGGCGAAGATCACCTGGTCGAGCATCTCAGTCGCATTCCGGATTGCTTCCATGATCCGTGGATGGCGGTGCCCGTGGGTGACCACCCACCAGGAGGAGATTGCATCGAGGATATGCCTTCCGTCATTCGTCTCTAGCCAAACCCCTTCCGTGCGGACAACGGACGGCATGGCCGGCTCGATCGCGTGCTGGGTGAATGGATGCCAGACCGGCGACCGCGACATCATTCGCCTCCGGCAATCTTGGCGAGGTCGAAGCCGGCAAACATCGCCTTCCGCAGAGTTTCGCGCGTCAACGGAACGAGGTGTGGCAGCCTGCCGAGCTGACGCACCGCGCCGAATTCGGTGATTGTCCTTTGCGTATCGGCTACCTCTTCGCCGATGAAGGCGATGCCGATCAGCGGGATGGAGCGAGCCCGCAGGGCTTCGATCGACAGCAGAGTGTGGTTGATCGTGCCGAGCTCGGTGCGGGCGCACAGAATGACCGGCAGCCGCCATTCAGCGAAGATGTCAATAAATCTT
This sequence comes from Mesorhizobium sp. WSM4813, assembly GCF_055811555.1. NCBI lineage: Bacteria > Pseudomonadati > Pseudomonadota > Alphaproteobacteria > Hyphomicrobiales > Phyllobacteriaceae > Mesorhizobium > Mesorhizobium sp. WSM4813. The sequence goes on along the minus strand of NZ_JBVVQU010000001.1, from coordinate 58,895 downwards.
GTCTGTCGGTTGATCGGCACCATCAGTCCGCCAGCGCCTTCGATGACGAGCGGTGTCGGCAGGACCGGAAATGCAAGATCGGCAGCCTCAATCGAGACGCCGTCGATTTCGGCTGAACGATGCGGCGACAGCGGGCGCTTCAAGCGGTGAGCTTCCGGCAGCACGCGCCCTGACGGCAGGCCGGCGAGCCGTTCAACCGCCTCACTGTCGGTCTCCTCATCGAGACCAGATTGCACCGGCTTCCAGTAAAAGCCGTCGAGCAGCCCGGCCAGCCCAGCCGAGAACACGGTCTTGCCTATTCCGGTGTCTGTTCCGGTGACGACGATACGCGTGGTCATGCCGTGGCCAACACCTCGACGAGCGTCTCGACCATGGCCGAAATGTCAGGCTTGCCGACATTCAGCGTCAGCGAAATGCGCAGCCGAGACGTGCCCTCCGGCACGGTCGGCGGGCGAATGCCGCGTATGTCGAAGCCGCGGGCCTGCAATGCCGCCGCCATCAACATGGTGCGGCTGACGTCGCCAATGACAAGTGGCTGGATCTGCGAGCCGCTGCGCGCCACGCCACAGCGCTCGGCCAGTTGGCGGCCCGCGAAGGCAACGTACTCGTGCAGCTGAACGCGGCGCATCGGCTCGTCGACCAGGATTGCGAGCGCTTCGCGCGCCGCCACCGCCATTAGCGGCGATGGCGCGGTGGCGTAGATAAAGGGCCGGCAGCGGTTGACAATATAGTCGCACAGCACTCCCGGCCCAGTGACGAGTGCGCCGGATGCGCCGAGCGCCTTGCCGCATGTGTGGAGCGCGACAATGTTGTCGCGGCCCTCGAAAGCGGCGGCCAGCCCCCGGCCGTCCGGTCCCCAGACGCCGGTGGCATGCGCCTCGTCGACCACTATGAATGCCTCGTACCGATCGGCAAGCGCGACCAGGCTCTCCATCGGAGCGCAGTCGCCATCCATGCTGTACAGGCCTTCGACTGCGATCCAGATATGCCCCATGCCACCTTCGGCGCGCCAGCGCCTGATCGCGTCCTCAAAAGCATCTATGTCGTTGTGCGTGGCCGGCCTGAACTCGGCGCGTCCAGCCCGCGCCCCTTCATGCATGCTGGCATGCGCGAGTTCGTCGAGGATCAGCAGGTCACCCTTTCGCGGCAGGGCGCTCAGCAGGGCGAAGTTGGCGATGTAGCCGCTGCCGAAGAACAGCGCCCGCTCGGCCCCGAAGAACGCCGCCGCATCTGCCTCCAATGCCTCATGCTCCGGCGCGTTGCCGCGCAGGAGCCGCGATCCGGTAGCGCCGACCGGGGTGCCCCCCTCGATTGCCGCCGCGACTGCATCGCCAAGTCTCTTCGAGGCAGCAAGCCCGAGATAATCGTTGGACGAGAAGTCGAGCCCGGCGCGCGGCGCCAGTGTCCGCAGCCGGCCCTTGCGTGCCAGACCCTGCAAGGTTGCTTCATAGCGGGCAAGCGGCGGCTCGTTCATCTTGCCTCGCGTGGCATCGGCTCAATGCCGAGACGCCTGAATAGACGATTATCCTTGTCCTCGCCGGGATTGTCCGCCGTCAGCAGCATGTCGCCGACAAAGATCGAATTGGCGCCGGCAAACAAGCACAGCGCCTGCGTTTCGTCGCTCATCGCCGTCCTGCCGGCGGAGAGCCTTACATAGGACTTCGGCATCATGATGCGGGCGAGCGCAATGGTGCGGACGAAATCGATCGGATCGATGGGCTCGGCCTCGGCAAGCGGCGTGCCTTCGATGGGGATGAGCATGTTGATCGGCACGCTTTCCGGCGGCTCGGGCAGGTTCGCCAGTGTGACCAGCATGTCGATGCGATCGGCCTTTTCCTCTCCCATCCCGACAATGCCGCCGCAGCAGACCTTCATGCCAACCTCGCGCACGTGCCCAAGTGTTTCCAGCCGGTCGGCAAAGGTCCTGGTTGAAACAACCTCGCCGTAATAGCGCTCGGACGTGTCGATGTTGTGGTTGTAGTAGTCGAGACCGGCCGCCTTCAGGCGCTGCGCCTGACTGAGGTCCAGCATTCCGAGCGTCATGCACGTCTCCATGCCGAGCGCCTTCACGCCCTCGATCATGGCGACCACGGAGCCCATGTCGCGTTCCTTCGGACTGCGCCATGCGGCGCCCATGCAATAGCGGGTGGCGCCGGCGTCCCGCGCCTTGATCGCTTCGGCAATGACACGCTCCACCTCCATCAGCTTGGACGCCCTCAGGCCGGTTTCGTAATGCGTAGACTGGCTGCAATAGCCGCAATCCTCCGGGCATCCGCCGGTCTTGATGCTGAGCAGCCGCGACAGCTGCACCCGGTTGCGATCGAAGTTCTGGCGGTGGATTGTCTGAGCCAGGAAGAGCAGGTCATTGAACGGCATCCCGTGGATAGCCTCGGCCTCTTTGCGGTTCCATCGGGCTAGTGACCCCTCGATCGATTGCATGGCTTGCTTCACGTCGCACTCCGAGTTCGTTCCAATCCTCATCGTCAAAAGCTTTGTCGCTGGTCCGACAGCACGTGCAGGAGTCAGTCGACCCTCCTCGGGTTCGCTACGATCGTCGATCAGCCCGATGAGCCTGAACCAGTTGAAGGGTGCGCCGCACAAAGATGCAGGCTCGCATGGAGCAGTTCCTGCGTCGGCGCGCTCCAGCGGAGGGGGGAATGCTTTTCATTCCATCTCCATCAGTTCAAGCGCGCGCCGATGCGCCGGCATATCCAGGCCGATGTCGAGGATGGGCGCGCTGTGTGTCAGCCATCCGACTGAGATGAGGTCGACCCCCGTCGCAGCAATCGACGGAGCCGTTTTCGGGGTCACCCGACCGGAAGCCTCGGTGATGGCGCGGCCACCGACGATTGCCACGGCGCGGGCAAGGTCCTCAACCGACATATTGTCGAGCAGCACTGCGTCGACTCCCAGTGTGAGCGCTGTATCGAGCTGCTCAAGGGTCTCGACCTCGACCTCGATCTTCACCATGTGGCCTGCGGCGGCGCGCGCCCGCTCTATTGCCGTGCGAATGTCGCCGGCGATCGCGATGTGGTTGTCCTTGATCAGCACGGCGTCGTCGAGCCCGAAGCGGTGATTGGCGCCGCCGCCGACGCGTACCGCATATTTCTCCAGCGCGCGCAGGCCGGGCGTGGTCTTTCGCGTGCACACGATCTTCGCCTTGTGGCCACGCACGGCCTCGACCATCGCCGCTGTGGCAGTGGCGATGCCGCTCAGGCGGCACAGAAAATTGAGCGCCGTGCGCTCGGCCGTGAGCAGGCCTCGCGCCGGTCCGCACAACTTGGCGATAGTCTCGCCCGCCGCGACATCGCTGCCGTCAGCTCGCCAGATGTGCATGTCGATCGCAGGCTCGACGAGCATGAAGGCGAAGGCGGCCAGATCGAGACCGGCAACGATGCCCATCTGTCGCGACTTGAGCACCAAGGTGGCCGTGCGATCACGCGGGATCACGGCGTCGCTGGTCAGATCACCGCATCTGCCCAGGTCTTCGAGAAGAGCACCGCGCACGATCGGCTCGATCAGGGTTGAGGGAAGGGGTGAGAACGAATTCATGTCAGGGTGCTCCGTATCGGCGCCCGCCAGCTGAGTGCGACGGCGGTCTGTATTGCGCTGCACAGTGTCAGCCGTGACTGGCGTGCATCTGCATCGCGTCCGGGGAAATCGGAACGATAGTGCGAGCCGCGGCTCTCTTCGCGCCGCAGGGCCGCAATGGCGATCATCAGCGCGACCAAGGCGGGGTCGGAGGCAGCGCTGTCGTGAGCTGCGATCGGCAACAGGGTCGCCACCCCGTCGCGTAGCGTCTCGCTATCGCGGATGATGCCGAGCGCGGCCGAGACGATTGGGCGGATGCCGGAGGCGTCTGGCCGTCGAGGCACGAATGCGGAACACACGCGCGGACGCCGGGTGTGTGATACGTCGGCGACGCTTTCAGCAACCCAGCTCGCTGTGACCGCCGCTTCGATAAGCGAGTTGCTGGCGAGTCGGTTCGCGCCGTGCAGACCGGTGCATGCGACCTCGCCACATGCCCACAATCCCTCGATGGAGCTGCGGCCGGCAGCGTCTACAGCGACACCGCCCATGTGATAATGTGCCGCCGGGCGCACCGGGATCGGGTCGGTCGCGGGATCGATGCCGGCCTGGTGGCACAAATCGGCGATCGCCGGAAAGCGCTTGTCAAATCTGAGGCCGAGACATTGCCTTGCGTCCAGGAACACACGGCGTCCGACAGCGAGCTGATGCCAAACCGCGCGCGCAACCACGTCGCGAGGCGCAAGCTCGCCCCCGGGGGTTTCAGCGAGGAAACGCTCTCCTTGCTCGTCGATGAGCACAGCACCCTCGCCGCGCACCGCTTCGCTCACCAGCGGCATCGGCCGCCGCGGACCCTCGAGGGCGGTCGGGTGGAACTGCACGAATTCCAGGTCGGCGAACTCCGCCCCGGCACAGGCGGCGAGCGCGAGCCCCTGTCCACATGAGCCAGGAGGGTTTGTCGTATCGCTAAACAAGCCGCCGATGCCGCCGGTCGCCAGGACCGCGCGGCGCGTTGGCAAGGCGATTGCGCCCGTGCACCCGGCCGCGACCACGGCGATAATCGCCCCGTCTTCCACGACAAGCCGGCGGGCCTCCACGTTTTCCAGGATAGTGATGGAGGCTGTGCGCCGTGCCGCGGCGATCAGCGCGCGGACCAGCTCGCGACCGGTGGCATCGCCCGCCGCATGCACGATCCGCCGCTGCGAGTGCGCCGCCTCAAGCCCGAGCCGCAACGCGCCGTCAGCGCGTCGATCGAATGCGACACCGAACCGCTCTAGAGTCCTGATCGCTTCAGGTGCAGCTCGGACCGTTCGCCGCACAGTCGTCAAGTCGCAGAGACCGTCGCCGGCCGCGACGGTGTCACAAAGATGAAGTTCGGGACTGTCCTCGCCGCCGACACTTGCCGCAAGACCGCCTTGGGCGAGCTCGCTGCAGGCTCCGGTTCCCAGCCCCGCATTGGACAGAAGCACAACCGGTTCCGGCGCCAGATGAAGCGCCGTCATCAGGCCTGCCACACCGGCGCCGATGATGACCGGCGCCCCGCCGATGTCATGAACGTCGAGGCTCATATGGAAAGCATACGCTCGACCGAGCGGCGCGCGCGCCCTGCAATCCCGGGATCGATCCGAACCTCATGCCGGTTCTCCTCGAGTGCGACGCGAATGTTAGCCAGCGTGATGCGCTTCATGTGCGGACAGAGATTGCAGGGGCGGACGAACTCGACGTCGGGATGCGCGATCGCGATATTGTCGCTCATCGAACATTCCGTCATCAACACTACGCGGGGTGGTTTTTCCCGCTCGACATAATCCGACATGGCCGCGGTGGAACCCGAAAAATCCGCCTCTGTGACAACGTCCGGGGGGCATTCGGGATGGGCCAGCACGATGACACCCGGATGTGCGGCGCGCAGTTCGCGAATATCGGCCGGGGTGAAGCGCTCATGCACCTCGCAACGACCCTTCCAGGCGATGATCCCAACCTTCGTCTCGGCGGCGACGTTCTTGGCGAGATATTCGTCGGGCAGCATGATCACACGCGGCGCGCCGAGCGATTCCACCACCCCCTTTGCGTTGCCCGAGGTGCAGCAGATGTCGGACTCGGCTTTCACAGCGGCGGAGGTGTTGACATAGGTGACAATGGGCACGCCGGGATAACTCTGTCGCATCAGCCGCACGTCTTGTGCCGTGATCGAATCGGCCAGCGAGCACCCAGCGCCGAGGTCGGGGATAAGCACGGTCTTTTTCGGATTAAGCAGCTTGGCCGTCTCGGCCATGAAATGCACGCCGGCAACGACGATGACTTGCGCCTCGACTGTCACAGCCTTGCGGGCCAGCGCCAGGCTGTCGCCGACAATGTCTGCGACGCAATGGTAGATCTCGGGCGTCTGATAGTTGTGCGCCAGGATGATGGCATTGCGCTCGCGCTTGAGCGCAAGGATGGCTTCGATATCGTCCACGAAAGACGGCCATTCAATCGGCGGGATCACGCGCCGGACGCGCTCGTAGAGGAACGCGGCCGTAGGCAGCACGGCGCTCATTGATGCCCCCGCTTATACTCTAGTTGAAGATAACCGGCATATACTTGCCGTGAGTATAAGGGATGTCAACCCCGCGCCAGCGGCAATTTTGTCCCGGCGACGGCCCTTTCGTCGAGAACGGCGTGGCGGAAGCGGTAGAGCTTCGCCGGCCGACCACCGGTCTCCGCAGTGGTCTCGCCGGTCTCCTCGACCAGTTCCTGTTGCTCGATCAGGCGGCGAAAGTTCGGCTTGTGGATGAGCCTGCCGGCGAGCGCCTCCACGGTTCGCTGCAGCTGCAGTAGCGTAAAGGTCGGTCGCATAAGCTCAAAGACGACGGGCCGGTATTTGATCTTGGAGCGCAGCCGCGCAATGCCCGTTGCCACGATACGGCGATGATCAGCGACCATGGATTTGCTCGGCACCAGGGGAAGCGGCGTCTCCCGTCCTCTTCCGGCCTCTTGGACCAGGCCTGCTTCATAAAGTAACTCATATCGCTGAAGCACGAGCTCCTCATTCCAATAACGGTCGTCGAAGCCAAAGGCGATCGCCGCCCGCTGCCGGCGTTCGCGTCGCGTGGCCGCGTCGCTCGCTCCGTCTGCCCAACCGATCAAGCGTGGTCGCACAACATCCAGCACCACCGGCGGGGTGCCGGAGCGGTGGTCCTCCCATGGAAAATAGTCGTACCAGCTTTGCCAGCCGCACTTGCATGAGCCCGTTGCCTGTTCTTTGCTGGTCAAAGCGAGATAGCTGATGGAGATGACGCGCTGCTGGCGTTCGGCGCCGATTCGGTCCCGATCGGCGAAGGTGTAAAGCTGCTCGATGTACCCCAAGGGCTGCCCGGTCTGCTGCTCGACCCACCCCCTCAAACCGGATTGCGGCGACCGGTGCTCAAGCGCAAAAGGTCCGGACGGCAGGGTGTCAGCCTGGCCAATGGTTAGGAGACAGGGGTCACTTTCATTTACGGCCACGACGACGGCGATCAGGTCCACTTTGACTTGGTCCGCCTTGCCGGCTTTGTCTTTCCTGGTTCCTGTTGCCTGATCGTCCATGTTCGTGAAACTGGTTGACCCGAGCCCGGGAGCCTTAATCGATTTAATGTAAGCGAGGCTGTCCGCACGTCAACACCGCACAGCTGCATCCCCATTTTTAGCTCTTCGCACTTGCACAAAAATGTGCCAAACGCGACACCCGCGGCGGGTAACGCAAGGGAAGGAGGGATGGGTTGAGCGCAGCTGGTGATCGAAAGGGAATTGCACCGCTGGATGTTCGGATGCGGAAAGGCCAGACTCCACTCGTCTGCCTGACGGCATATACCACGCCGATCGCCAGTTTGGCCGATCGACACTGCGACATCGTTCTCGTCGGCGACAGCGTCGGCATGGTCCTGCACGGCCTCTCGTCGACGCTGAGCGTCACTCTCGACATGATGATCATGCACGGCCAGGCGGTGCGCCGCGGTCTGGTGCGAGCATTGATGGTCGTAGACCTGCCATTCGGTTCCTATGAAGAAAGCCCCGAGCAGGCCTTCCGCAACGCTGCGCGCCTGATGGCGGAGACCGGTTGTGCAGCGGTGAAGCTCGAGGGGGGGCAGACCATGGCCGAGACGATCCGCTTCCTCGCCGCGCGCGGCGTGCCTGTCATGGCCCATGTCGGCTTGACGCCGCAGGCGGTCAATACTCTCGGCGGCTACCGCGTCCAGGGGCGGGGAGACGATGCCGAGCGCATCAGGCGCGACGCCGGTGCGGTCACGGAAGCCGGCGCTTTCTCGGTGGTTCTGGAGAAAGTGCCCGAGCCGCTCGCACGGCGCATCACTGCGGAGATCGCCGTCCCCACAATCGGCATCGGCGCCTCGCCGGCCTGCGACGGCCAGATTTTGGTCAGCGATGATATGCTTGGGCTTTTCGGCTCTTTCCGGCCGAAATTCGTCAAACGCTACACCGAACTAGGCAACCAGGCCGATGCGGCGATCGCGGCTTATGCCGCCGACGTGAGGGAACGGCGCTTTCCGGCAGCCGAACATCTCTACGCCAACGAGACGAAGGCCGGAGACGTCACATGAGCGTGCCGATCGTTCGAACCGTTGCCGAACTCCGCGCTGTTGCCGCGGGATGGCGTCGCTCAGGCGCCCGTGTCGCCGTTGTGCCGACCATGGGAGCCTTGCATGAAGGCCATCTGAGTCTCGTGCGGGCCGCGCTTCAGAAGGCCGAGCGGGTAGTCGTGACGCTGTTCGTCAATCCCAAGCAGTTCAACAGTGCCGCCGACCTTGCCGCCTATCCTCGGACGGAAAACGAAGATGCTGCCAAGCTCGTGCCGACAGGCGCACATCTGCTCTATGTACCGGATGCAGACGAGATGTATCCAGCGGGCTTCGCCACGGCCGTTTCGGTGTCCACTCTCAGCGAGGGCGTGCGGCGCCTTCCGGCCCGGCCATTTCGATGGCGTGGCGACGGTCGTGGCCAAGCTCTTCCTGCAGACCGGCGCTGACTTCGCCTTCTTTGGCGAAAAGGATTTCCAGCAGCTTCAGCTTGTCAGGCGCTTGGTCCGGGACCTTGACATCCCGATCACGGTGATCGCATGTCCGACAGTCCGCGAAACCGATGGTCTTGCACTATCGTCGCGCAATAGCCGGCTCTCGCCAGCAGAACGCGCCATTGCCCCAAAGCTGGCTTCGGTCTTGCTCGAGACGGCTGAGCGGCTTGCGCGTGGCTCTCCTGTCCTGCCCATGCTTGATGAAGCGCGTGCAACAATTCTGGCGACAGGCTATCGCGAGGTCGAGTACCTGGAACTTCGCGGCGAAACAGACCTGCAGCCGCTAGCAAGGCTTGACCGGCCAGCACGCTTGCTTGTCGCGGCTTGGCTCGGCGACACGCGGCTCATCGATAACGTCTCAACATCCCCGGCTGGTAAGCGGCCAGGTGCACGGGGTTCGCTTCACCGGGAAGCAGCAAAGTAATGCCGGCGATGATGGCGACCAAATCGTCCGCGTCGCATCGATGCAGAGTCGTTTAGACCCAGGTTTCCGCCTGGCATCGAGCAACATTCGAGGAGGTCGCGCAAAGGGCTGATGTATCGCGTGTTCGAAAACTTCGTCGAGCAACTCTCTGCAAGCGTCGATGCGGTCGACCTCCATGAGGCGATGGCGTCCGCCGCAGCCGGCTTCGACTTTCCGCTCTTCGCCTATTTCAGTTACCCGTCGGTCTCCGGCCAGACGCCGCGATTGATTTCAAATTATCCTTCATCCTGGACATCGCACTATCTGCAACTGCGCTACCACAGCCATGATCCGGTGATCCTGCGCGGGCTGCAAGGCTGGGATACTTTTGATTGGGGCGTGGATCGACCCCGCCAGTGTCTGCCGGCCTCGCAGCAAGAAATCCTGGAAAAAGCAGCTCACTTTGGCATTCGCGGCGGATTGACCATGTCCATGCATGACCATCGCGGCCGGTTTGCGGCGCTGACCTTCGCTTCCGACCAGTCCCGTCCGCCTCTCTTGCGGTCACTCACTCGCTACGAAAAAGCATTGCAGCTGGTCGCAATCAACTTTCATATACATGCCCGGCGCCAGCTCGCCGAAGATTGCGTGGTGGATGGCATAACGCTGACCCCGCGGGAGTTCGAATCCCTGAAATGGGCGGCGCGCGGTAAGTCCGCCTGGGATATCAGCCAGATCCTCGGCGTCTCGAAACGCACCGTGACCTTCCATCTGGAAAACGCCAAGGCAAAGCTTGGCGTGCGAACCATAAACCAGGGCATAGCGCGGCTGACTGCTTCCCGTCAGTGGAGATCCTGACCTCCTTTTGTTGGAAAGCTGTAAAGGTCTACAGGCTGCATCAATGTCGGCTTTGCTCTTCGATAGCGGGAACACATCCTGCACGGAGGCGACAGATGATGCAGCTGATAACACCTGAACTCTACGGCGAGTTTCCAAACGAGCTCAACGAAATGCACGGGCTCAGGCATCGGGTCTTCAAGGAAAGGCTGGATTGGGAAGTTCAGACCGAAAGCGAGATGGAAACAGACGCATTTGACAGCCTGAACCCCGTCTATCTGCTTCTCAAGGGATCCGACTGGCGAATTTGCGGTTGCGTCCGTCTTTTACCGACTACCGGACCGACAATGTTGCGCGATACCTTTCCGATGCTGCTGGGTGAGACTGCGGCGCCCGCGAGTGCCCGCATTTGGGAGAGCAGTCGTTTCGCACTCGATCTCCCTCCATCAGCGCCTAAGTCTGGCGGACTGGCGCAAGCAACATACGAGCTCTTCGCCGGCATGATCGAATTCGGCTTGGCGAATAATCTCACTCGGATTGTGACAGTGACCGATACGCGCATGGAACGGATCCTGCGTCTCGCAACGTGGCCGTTGACGCGCATCGGACAGCCGAAGCCGGTTGGTAACACGGAGGCGGTCGCCGGTTTTCTCGAGATTTCCCACGCTAGCCTCAAGCGCATCCGCTGGAGGGGACGTCTGAACGGACCTGTATTATGGCAACCGGTTCTCGGCCTGTCGGCGTAGCGCTTAACGATGCTCAGCCTGACCAATGCTCCTGCCGGCGGGCGCTACGCACGGTTGATATGCTGGCCGGACGGCGTAGTGCGAAGCTTACGACTATTCCGGTCGATTCCCCCGCACGACCTGGGCCCAGGAAGTTTTTAGGTGCAATCCGCAATTCCGGCGTTACCACGCCAAATGGCGCGCCCCGCCGCAGACACCCGAGTTTTTGGACGCCGTAAAACCCCGGATTTCTTACGCCGCAAAAAAGCAGCAACTCAGGGATCGTTCACAGAGCGGCCAAGTCCTGCACCGCTGGACGATTGCTCCTCTCAGCGGTGCCTTCTGGTACCAAAAAAGCCCCGGCGCTGGGTCGATGCGCCGGGGCTTTGGGCACGTACGAGCTACACCAACATGTCCGCTTATGAACGTGCGCTAACAAAGTGAACGAATGGTGAATCGCGCAATAGCTCGCCGAACGGGGTTCGTATTCATGCTCCCATCTAAGAAGTGCTGGCATGGTCAACGCTGCCGTAGGCCTAAGAGCGACGCGTCGCGGCGATGTCGGCCATGCCGTCCCTTTAGTTGTGTGCGTCATGTTCTGCAAAGATGGCGTGGCATTAGCGGTGACGTTGGCGTGTCCGCCGCGCAGCCCCCGTGTTAGCGGAGCGGCGGACATGGCGGGCCGCGTCTCAGGCGGCCAGTGCCCTCAGGTTCTCTTTCTTGTGCTCGCGCAGATGATCCATGTTGAGGTAGCGGGTCGCCTCAAGCCAGTTCTCGTGGATCTCCACTGATTGCGCGATTTTCCTGCTCGATTAACTGCAGAAGCGCGGCGTAACCGCCAAGCAGGCGCACCGGCGGAATATTTTCGCGCAATCCCTGTAACGTGAAGGAGAAGGTAACTAATGAGCGCGGCTCGTGCACGTGAGGTATATTTGAACGTGTGCAGCAGATCGTTGCGCTCTCCCCGGACACATCCGCGCGCCACAGAGCCTCGGTGGCCGGCCGCTCGGACGCGCAGGTGGAGCCAAAAATCCGCAGATGCATTCCGGTCATATGCTAGCTGCCAAGCATATGACCGGCATTTCGCAAGGCGCCTAGGAAGAGACCGGCATGGACGGTGACATCGATCTTGGCCTGCATTGACAGGGGCATGCTGGCCCAGTTCTCCAATGGCGAAATGAAATGTGAGAAAGTGCCATTGACCATGCAAGAGCGGGTAACAAGGCCTTGTCTGTCCAACGCGACCACGCCCGTCTGGTCGGCTCGATATCGGATGGCTGCGATCCGCTGGACCTCCGAGTCACCATCGACCCGCACGTCGAAAACCAGGACACCGTGGCTCCTCGTGGCTATCTCTGCGGCCTTTTCGTTGAAGCTTAGGGAGAGTGAGCGGACGCTTTCGACCGCCATCTGGAAAATCGCCAAATCCAGTTCATCCAACGCCATGTAGGCTATTGCGCGCAATATAGGGGTGATTGCAACGGCGGATTCGTGTTCCAGATCGAACTGATCCTGAAGCGGGGCGCGCGCACTGTCCTTGAATTTGGGCTTCTGCACTCCCGCCGTTAACGAACTCCGTTCCTTCCTCGTTATTCGCCAATTTCGCGTGTGGCTTATGCAAGCATCCGTAACGCAGATTTGGATAGGTCAGCTTCTTTCCCAGCAATGCCTCGAGTCGCTTCGCATTTGTCCTTCTGAGCATATGCTTGGGTTTGGACATCCATGAAAGAGCCCGCTGTTGGCGCCCGGTGCGCCACGGCACGTCAGCGATCAGACTCCACCGGGTTCACAAAGTTGACTCGCTGGGGTAGGGGGAGCGCAGAGAAATCTCCGGTCGCAGCCTTACCCGGTCAAAACAAGGATACCACGATGAAGACTCTCGTCATCTGCTCCGGCGGATTGGACTCCGTTTCCCTTGCTCACAGCGTGGCAGCGGAGCACGAGCTCGCCGGCCTCCTGTCTTTCGATTACGGCCAACGGCACAGGAAAGAATTGGGCTTCGCCGCTCTCTGCGCGGAGCGACTGAACACTACGCACCAGATCATCAACATCCCCGAAATCGGCCGCGGCCTTTCCGGCTCAGCGCTCACCGATAATTTCGACGTGCCGGACGGCCACTACGCCGAAGACACGATGAAGATCACGGTAGTGCCGAACCGGAACGCCATCATGTTGGCAATTGCCTTCGGTCTCGCCACCGCGCACAAGGCCGAAGCGGTGGCGATGGCCGTCCATGGTGGGGACCATTTCATCTATCCAGATTGCCGTCCGGCCTTCATCGAAGCTTTCCAGATGATGCAAGACCGCGCGCTGGAAGGCTACGCAGAGATTCGCCTTTACACGCCTTACGTCAACCTCACGAAGGGCCACATCGTCCGGGATGGAGCAAGACACGGAACGCCATTTGCGGAGACCTGGTCGTGTTACAAGGGCGGCGAGCGTCACTGCGGACGGTGCGGGACCTGCGTGGAGCGGCGCGAGGCGTTTCATCTCGCGGGGCACGCTGATCCTACCGACTACCAAGACCCTGTCTTCTGGCTCGAGGCGCTGCGGAGGAGAAGCGCCTGATGTTCCGCATCACCAAGGAATTCCACTTCTCGGCCTCGCACCAGCTCACCTCTTTGCCGCCGGATCATCAGTGCGCGCGCCTGCACGGGCATAACTACATCGTCGAAGTGGAACTTTCGGCGAAGGATCTGGACGCGCACGGCTTCGTGCGCGACTATCACGATCTGGCGCCGCTCAAACGCTATATCGACGAGAGCCTCGACCATCGGCACCTCAACGAGGTGCTGGGACATGAGCAAGTCACGGCGGAATACTTGGCCAGACATTTCTATGAATGGTGCAAGGCACGTCTGCCGGAAACCGCGGCCGTGCGGGTGAGCGAAACCCCGAAAACCTGGGCGGAATACCGGCCGTGACGGACACGCGTCCCGCAATCCGTGTGAGCGAGATATTTGGGCCCACGATCCAGGGCGAGGGAGTGCTCATCGGTTTGCCTACAGTCTTCATCAGAACCGGCGGGTGTGACTACCGGTGCTCCTGGTGCGACAGCCTCCATGCGGTGGACAGTCAATTCCGCCACCAATGGGAGATGATGCCAATCGATGCGGTGTGGCAAAGCGTCGTTGGGCTTTCCGGTGGCCGGCCAGTGATGGTGTCGCTGTCAGGCGGCAATCCGGCCATTCAGCCCTTCGGTGCGCTGATCGAGCGAGGCCATGGTGAAGGTTACCGTTTTGCGCTGGAAACCCAAGGTTCGGTGGTCAGCGACTGGTTTGCGGATCTTGATGTGCTGGTTCTCAGCCCAAAGCCGCCGTCAAGCGAAATGAGTACCGATTGGGCTGCATTCCAGGCGTGCATAGAAGCGGCGCAGCAGAAGCCGCAAATCGTGCTCAAGCTCGTTGTTTTCGACGAGAATGACTACGCCTACGCCAAAGACGCCGCGGCGCGATTTCCGCACCTTCCGGTCTATCTGCAACCCGGCAATCACACGCCACCGCGCCCTGGCAATGAAGACGCACCTGTCGACCTGGACGGAATAATAAAGCGCATGGAGTGGCTTGTGGAAAAGGTGACACACGACAGGTGGTTCGAAGCACGCGTGTTACCGCAGTTGCACGTTTTGCTCTGGGGAAACAGGAGAGGCGTCTAGTCGCGCCTGTGCGGGAAATGCGCCGCCATTTGGCGGCGCTGCCGGGTACTTCCTGAGGTGCTCGATGCCGAGATGGTGCTGGGCGCTTCGAAAGTGAGCGCGCACCGGAGCGGCTAGGCTACCGCTCCGCTGTATTGTGGCCGCAAACTTGGCAGCCATCTATCCATGGCGTGGAAGGGCTTCATCGAAACAAACGATTTTCTCAACCTTCCGGAATCTCGCATTGACCTCAGCACCGGCACGCATCGACCGTCCCTGCCTCTGTCGCGTGAAAAGGGACCCGAAAGGGGAAAATCTTTGCATGAGCTCAGACGTGCGCTGGAATTGTCCTGGGAATGAGTTGCAGCCAGGCCGACGATTTCGAATAGTCCGACCTCTCTTTCTTAGCGGAGTCTTCCCCTCTCAGAACCGTTGAACGGCCGGCGTCACCTACCCCTAACTCATTCAGGCCAGTCCGCACCTGCCTCTTCCCGCAAAGAAATTCGTCAGCCCATTTTTCCGCCCGTCATTGCCGTCGCTGGTCGGCAAAGCTTCCGGACTGACCGGGGCTGACGCCGGAACTCCTCTTTCACTCGCAGCCGCGAACACTGCAAATCACCAGTCGTTTCAGAGTCGTTTGCCGCGTTAATTTGTTCACGCGGATAAGACGGCAAGCAATCCAACCTACACAGACATAACTGGGCTAGCAGTGTTATACGTATAACCTTCGGAATGGCAATGGGATACTTTACAAAGCGCGACGGCAATCAAATTATATACCGCAGCTGGGAGGAGTCGGAACAGTCAAGCGCCAAGATGAGAATTTTGGCGCTTAAGCTTGATCGTGTCGGGGACTTTTGGATGTCTCTAGCGCCCCTGATGGACCTGCGTCAGCGCTTTGCGCAAGCCCACATTACGCTGGTGGTCGGAAGCTGGAACATCGACACTGCAAAACAGTTCAACCTCGCCGACGATTACGTTGCTTTTGACTTCTTTCCTCGCAACCCGAAGGTCGATACCCGCAAGAAAGCGGCCGACATACGGCCGCTGCTGACCGGCGAGTTTGATCTTGCCATTGATATGCGTGTCCCGGATGAGACAAGGCCCATTTTGCTCGAAGTCCCCGCCAGGCATCGTGCGGCGATAGTTGATCCTTACGGAATGCATCAGATCGATATTGCGATAGCGCCATTCGATCTGAAATTGCGCAGAACCATCCTCTACAAGCTGGCCCAAAAAATAGGGATCGCCGACAAATTCCCTCGCACATGGCTTGATTGGTTCGTTGACCGTAAGCAGATACGTCTCCAGCATGTGTCGGAAATTCTCCTCTTTCTGGTCGCAAAGACAGCGGCCTGTTTCGACGCAGAAAGTGAAGCCGGCCGCCGACAGAGTTCGACAGAAGGCAAGTCCCCGATCGTCGTGGCTCCGTTTTCGAATTCCAGCCTGCGCGATTGGCCGATCGAAAACTTTGGCAAACTTGTCGCTGCTCTTTCTACCCGTCGTGAGGTGATCCTCGTCGGCCGTGGCGAAAGCCGGGAAGCGCTTGAGGAGGTCGCGATGACAGCTCGCGACCGTGGGGCCGCGGAGATTCGAACGGCTGTCGACTTGTCAGAATTGGAATTCAATCATCTCATGAATTCGGCCGCGCTCGTGGTGTCGAACAATTCAGGCACTGGGCATGTCGCTGCCCAGCTTGGCCGCCCTACTGTGGGAATTTTCACCGCGTCACATCTACCGGAAATTTGGGGTTTCCGTGGTCCACTGGTCAGCATGCTTATGAGCGTTATTGAATGTCGGGGATGTGGTCTGGACAAAGTGCGGCGCTGTCCGGTCAAAGTCCGCTGCAAGTTCGACATCACGCCCGATCTGGTGATTGCCGAGGTAGACGCCTTGATGAATTATTGTAAGGGGCGGGACAGACTTATTGTGGCTCGCGGGCGGTGCGGCCAGAACGACGATCGCGCGCGAAGAGGCAGCTCAGGGCCCATGCCGTAACCCGGCCGGTCGATTACTCCATCTGTGGAGCGCCAGACTATACGGATCGCGATAGTGATCGCCTGTTCACAGCGGTGTTTGATATCCGACAGGCTCAGCCGACTGGGCGATGGCTTGGACATAGCCATAGCCAGATGTTGACCATCTAGATCCCGATCGCAGCCACCAAGGCAAACAGGTTGCCTCGACGACCTTTCGGCCGCTGCCAGGCCGCATGTCCGCCGACGGTCTGCCCTTGTTTTTAAGAGAGCACGCGCCTGCGGCGAATGCGGCACTGCGTGAGAGGTCCTGCGCGTTATCGCGCCGCCGCTGCTTGGCACGGCGCTTGCGCCCGAGATGGCAGCAGCGTTCGACCGGAGCGCCGCTAGTGAGAGGGCTTGAAGCGAGGAAGAGCCCGCCCCGATCCGGCAGGGAGAGAAACGGTGTTGCCTCCACAAGTCCACAGCGCGAACGCCGGGCCTCGTAAGCCCCATATTGCGCGGCTTTACGTTCAGGTGCTTGCCGCCGTCGCCCTTGGCGTCGCTGTTGGCTTTTTATATCCGGGGACCGGAGAGGCTCTGCAGCCGCTCGGCGATGCTTTCATTAAGCTCGTAAAGATCATCACCGCGCCTGTCATCTTCCTGACAATTGCAACCGGCATCGGCGGCATGAACGATCTCAAGAAGGTCGGCCGGGTCGCCGGCAAGGCAATGATCTATTTCCTCACCTTCTCGAGCCTCGCATTGATTGTCGGTCTCATTGTCGCAAATGTCGTTCAGCCAGGTGCCGGCCTCAACATCAATCCAGCCTCGCTCGATGTCCAGGCCGTGAAGGGCTATGCGGCGAAGATCCACGAGCAGTTCGTGACCGGCTTGCTGATGCCGTCAATCGTTGGTGCCTTCGCCGAAGGCGACATCCTGCAGGTCCTGTTCTTCTCGGTGCTGTTCGGCATCGCTCTGGCGATGGTCGGCGACACGGGCAAGCCTGTGCTTTCTTTGCTTCAGGCGCTCCTCGCGCCGGTGTTCAAGTTGGTCGGCATTCTGATGAGGGCCGCGCCCGTTGAAGGGGCGAGCGCCAGGCGTTCGGTCGTGGGCCTCGGCATCCCGGCCGGTTATTCATTCAATCTGCACGGCACCAATATCTACATGACGCTGGCCCCCCTCTTCCTCGCCCAGGCGACGAACACGGATCTGTCGATCGGCGGTCGGATCCTGCTGCTCTTCGTCGCCTTGCTCTCTTCGAAGGGAACAACTCGCATTACCGGTGCGGGCCTCCTCACGTTGGCTGCGGCGCTCTTTGTCGTTCCGACCGCCCCAGCTGCCGGCGCGACGCTTATTCTTCGCGTCGACCACTTTGTGTCGGAGTGCCGTGTGCTGACCATTTTTCTCGGCAACGCAGTGGGAAGGCTCGTTGTCGCCCGGAGCAGGCGAGCCGGATGATGGACAATTGGCAAAGGCTCTCACGAGCGGGTCCTTCGGCGCTCGGGCTTTGAAGGGCAGATCGCCCGGCGTGATGACCAGTGGTCTCGGCTGGCAACTCGCGAACGCCGCTCAGCTATTGCAGTCAGCCCATTGGAGCGAAGCCGTCATAAAGCAACCGCCAGATGGCGCCGGCATCGACATTGTGAGCCCCCCCCGCGACTGCCGATACTGCGGGAACTGCCGGGCACGCGATCCAAAGCGACGACCAACTTTCACGCCAAAAGGCCAGCCGTTTCTGCCCCGTTAACGGCTGATTGGAGCCCGACCCATGTCAAAGCAAAACGCCGTCCTTGTCGCCGTAATCGGTTTTTTAGTCCTCGCCCTGTCCGTGCTGGGAACGCTAAGGCGACAGCCAGATAGGTTGACGACCTGCAACGGCTCGGAGATGAACGCCTTGCTCGCGGCGGACTTGAGGAGACTCATTCCGCAGCATCGCGACGAACTCCTCAACGACCTCGCCTCGCCAGTCGCCGGCAATCCGCAGGGCGACGTCCCCCTGGTCTCATTCCTCGACTACAACTGCCCGCTGTGCAAGGAAATGGACCTCATTCTCCAGCAAGCCCTCAAGCATGATCCCAATCTGAGGATTGTGCGTAAACAGCTCCCGGTCCTGGGACCCGCTTCCGAATTCGCCGCGCGTGCGGCGCTCGCCTCCCACAAACAGGGCAAATATGAGGCGTTCAATCGCGCCCTTTTTGCTTTTCCCGGCTTGGTGAACCAAAGAACTACCCTAGTCATTGCGGCACGTGTCGGCCTCGATGTTGAGCAGCTCAAGCGGGATATGGACGGCCCGGCCATCACCGAAGCCATCGCACGCGATCGCGCGCTCGCGAACGAGCTGTACATCACCGGCACGCCGGCGTTGGTGGTCGGCGACGAAGTGATAGCCGGGGTGGTAGAGACGGCCGGGCTGCGAAGCTGCATCGCCGATGTGCGCGCAAACGCCAAGGTTCAGTCTTCCACAGCTGCAAAATGGGCATTTTGACCGCATCAACTGCTCTCGGGACCAGAGTCCTGAGCGCCCGCGCGCCTGAAGGCGCGCGCCGGGTGCTCGTGCACCGAGCCCGCTTTTCTTCGACAGGCTCAGGCGGTCTCGGCCATCCGGCTTCGCCCCCTGACGCCGGCAGCCTGTCGGCTGCTGACGGTCGCCGGCCAGCCGCCGGCGTCGATTTTTGTGGTGGCCTTCCCCGGTGGCACGGGGTGGGCGGCACTCCCTTCTAGGCCAGCCGCGGCATCCCGCAACCCTCCGCTTGCCGCTCCGGGTCCTCCTCTTCGTTCCGGTCCTTCGGATGCGGTCCGCCTTCTACGGCGGGCCTTTCCGGTCGCTTTCGCCGCCCACCCCGCTTCCGGGGAGGGCGCGATTGGCGAATGGAGGACCAGACAATGCGTGCAAACAACAAGCGTTCCGGCAGCCGAGGGGCTGGCGCGGGCAAGGGCGGGCGCTCAGGCGCCAGCCTCTATCAGGAAATCACAGACCGCATCATTGCCGAACTGGAGCGGGGCACGGTGCCATGGGTCAAGCCGTGGGGCAGGGCAAAAGCGATCCTAGGCCTGCCCAGCAACGCTGCCACCGGACGCGCCTATTCCGGCATCAACATCCTTATCCTGTGGGGCGCGGTCGTCGAGTGCTCATACCCCAGCCAGAACTGGCTCACTTTCCGGCAGGCGCTTTCCCTTGGCGGCAATGTCAGGAAGGGCGAACACGGCACCACCATCGTGCATGCCGATCGCTTTGTCCCAAAGGACGAGAAGGAACGGGCCAAGGCCGATGGCGATGAGCCGCAGGCCGTGCCTTTTTTGAAGCGCTTCACCGTCTTCAATGTCGCGCAGTGCGATAACCTGCCCGAACATCTCTATGCCGCCGCCGAACCGCTGCCCGCGCGCCAGATCGTCCCGCAAGCCGAGGCGCTCATTCATGCAAGTGGTGCTGATTTTCGCATTGGCGGCGATCGCGCTTTCTACATGCCGGGCAGCGACACCATCCAGGTGCCGCCCCAGCCGGCTTTCTTCCACCAGATCGACTACTACCGCACCTGCTTTCACGAGCTTGGCCACTGGACCGGCCACCCGACGCGACTCGCGCGCGACCTGTCAGGCTCATTCGGCTCCAGAACCTATGCGCGCGAGGAACTGGTCGCCGAAATCGCAGCGGCTTTCGTCTGCAGCAGTCTCGGCATTGAGCCGACGGTGCGCCACGCCGACTATATCGGCTCATGGCTGAAGGTGCTGCGCGAGGACAATCGCGCCATTTTCCGCGCCGCCAGTCATGCCTCGAAAGCCGCCGATTTCCTGCTCGGCCTCAATGCGGACGTCGAAGGTGAGGCGCATGCCGAGATCGAAGGTGAGGCGCATGCCGAGATCGCCGCGTGAGCGCGATCCATCGCCATGCGCGAGCGCCTTGCGCCTCTGACGGCGCGCCGATGCGCGCCCGCGCGCGGCGCACCAGCCGCTCGTATCCGCCTGTTTCAAAAAGCCGCACTCAATCAGCCCGAACCGTCTTGAAGGGAATTCCGCAATGATCCTGATCACCGATGAACTGCGCGCCCGGCTCCTCGCCAACGGCGCTGCCGACACCGAAACCGACCACGCACCGGTCGTGAAACTGTTCGATCCGGCCGGTCCTGCGATCTGGCTCCTGACCGAACTCGATGTAGACGGCGACACGCTGTTCGGCCTTTGCGACCTCGGCTTCGGCTTCCCTGAACTCGGCAGCGTCAGCCTTGCCGAACTCGAATCCATCAAGGGTCCGCTCGGACTGGGCATCGAGCGCGACCTTTATTTCATAGCGCGTTTTCCGCTGTCCGTTTATGCGGAGGCCGCGCGCAGCGCCGGCCAGATCACCGAAGTCGAGCGGCTTCTGCGGCAGGCAGCGGAAGCACTTGCCAAATCCCATTCCGAGCTTCCGCCAGACGCGGCGGAGCCAGAGCGCCGCTAGGCGCAAACCCGTCCCCGCCGCATCGGCCTTCGGTCTCCCCGGCGGGGACAATCGCACCCCAAACGAAGGAGAAAGACAGGAAGCTTGCCCATATTCCGCTCGACCGACTGAATATTTCCGGCCTCAACATGCGCCACGGAAAACGCGCGCCCGACCTGTCCGACATTCTGCCGTCCGTCCGCGCGCGCGGCGTCCTCGTGCCGCTTCTGGTGCGGCCCAACGGCTCGCCGGAAAGCTTCGAGATCGTCGCCGGACGGCGCGCTATTTCGCCGCGAAATCGCTCGCCGACGAGTGAAGTACAGCCGATCCCTTGCCCTGCGCCATCATGGAGGCTGGCGAGGACGCCGATGCCCTCGAAGCCTCGTTGATCGAGAACGTCGCCCGCCTCGACTCCGACGAAGTGTCGCAATGGGAGACGTTCTCACGGCTGATCAGAGAGGCGTGCGCTTGGGGCTGCTCGACCGTCCGAGCGAAGCACTTCGCCTGATGGTGGCGCATGCGACAGCCGGTTCCGGCCTGTGGCAGGTTCGCCGCGAACCGTAGCGCGCTTGCAGCGAGCTCGTGGCCGCAAGCCTCGCCGGAAGCAGGGCGGAAGCCGCGTTCGCCGAAAAACGGCGCGAGGTCTTGGCGCTGCTTGGGCAACCGGATGAGGATGGCACAATCGCTGCGGCAATGGCGACGACCTCGGCACGGCAAGCATCTTCGCGCGGCTCCTGGCGCTCCGCGACGATCATGTCGTGCGCGTTCTCAGCATCGTCATGGCCGAGACACTTGAAGCTGGCAGCGCCGTCATCGAGGCGCTCGGCAAGCATCTGAATGTCGACATTGGCGCTTGCTGGCAACCGGACGACGCATTCTCGATCTGTTGCGCGACAAGGAAATTGCCAATTCCATGCTTGCCGAAGTCGGCGGCGAACATGTCGCGGACGGCAGTGTCGCCGAAAAGGTGAAGACGCAAAAGAGGATCATCCGCGACTTTCTTTCGGGCGATAACGCCGCAGACAAGTCGAGACCTGGCTGCCGTGCTGGATGAAATTCCCGGTCGAAAGCTACACTGATCGAGGCGGCTTCCGAACCGCCGATCAATGGGCACTGGTCAGGTCGCTGTTCGTCTGCGAATAGCCCGTCACGGCCGGCCGCGGCTTCTCGGCAGCCGCCCTTCGGCACTGTACCCCGGTCGCAGTGGCTGCATGTTCGAGCTTCCATTGCCCCGCGTCGCGCACCAAAATCCAGGCCGGCAAACTCCTGATCCCCATGGATCGGTCCGCCCGCCCGATGCCTGATCTGCGCCCAACCTGCGGTCACGATCTCGATCGGCGTGGGCACCTGATCAGCCGCAGGCCTTGTAAATTCCCGCCCCTCCTGCCTGGCTGTAGCGACCGCGTTTCCCATGCTCTCCTGCTCTCTTCAAGGACCATTCCCCTGCGGCTGGCTTGTGACCTATGGGCGGATCCGGCCGCCCGAAACCCTCGCCGATCAGCTTTTTTCCCCGCCGCCTGCGGCGGCTTCCTCGCGCCGCTTCGCTTCAAAAAAGCTGCCCGCTCGGGTCCTCCGCTATCGCTTCGGCCCTGTCGGGTTCAGGCGGTCCGGACGCGCCCATTACGGTCCGCCATCGCAGGGGATGGTCCCCGGCGACAGCAAAAGGAGACTTCGAAATGACCGCGATCGGTTACGTCAACAAGCAGGAAAACGGCGGCTACAAGGGCCAGCTCAAGACGCTCAGCGTCCGCGCCGACATCGACATCGTCCCCAACCAGGCCAAGAGCGCCGACAACCATCCCGACTTCCGGGTGCTGACGCAAGGGGTCGAAGTTGGCGCCGGCTGGATCCGCACCGGCGAAACCTCCGGCAAGGACTATGTGAGCCTGTCTATTGCGGCGCCGGAGTTCGGACCGCGCAAGCTCTACGCCAATCTCGGCCGCGCCGCCGGCCAGGACGATGACGACACCTACGCCATCATCTGGAACCCGGCCGACTGATCGGCCGACCCGAGCCTCGCGCCCCAGCCGGCGCGGGGCTCATTCCCAGGCGCTCCAGCCAAACCCGTCCGCCCGAAAAGGCGGCGAAAACTCTCCCCCGGACTCTTCGCCCGTCCCGGAGGCGATCTCGCTCGCCCATCCTCGCCCTCGCTTGTCCGAAGCGAAACGAGGATCACCATGGACGACGAAAACGAACGCGCGGCCCGCGCCAAAAAGGGCAGTCCCTTTCTCAGCACGGCCCAAGCCGCCTTCTATATCGGGCTCTCCCAGCGCACGCTGGAAAAGATGCGGCTCACGGGCAGCGGCCCGAAATTCCGCAAGCACGGCCGCTATGTCCGCTACCACATCGACGAACTCGACGGATGGTCGAAAGGACACCCGCAGTACGCCGGTAACGAGGGTGGTGAGGCCGGTTCCGGCCAAGCCGGCCAGGGAGGCCGAGCATGAGCCGGCGCCCTTCCATCCGTCTGATCGGCAGCCGCCTGCGGCGCCTCCAGGCACGCAAAACCATCGCCGCTGCCGTGATTGGACTGACCGTGATCGGCTTCGCCGGCACCGTCAAACCAAGGCCCTGGCTGGTCTTGAACGCCTCTGCCAGCGCGCCCGTCGGCCTCTATCGCCTCGGGTTTGCAGCGCCGGCTCGGGGCGATCTGGTGCTCGCCCGCCCGCCAGAATCGCTCGCCGAACTCGCCGCCGAACGCGGCTATCTGCCCCGCAACGTGCCGCTGGTAAAACGTCTTGCCGCGGTTCCGGGCGACGATGTCTGCGCCTTCAATGACGCGATCATCATCGAAGGCGAGATCGTCGCGCGACGGCTGGCGAAGGATACCCGAGGCCGCCCGCTGCCATGGTGGAACGGGTGCCGGACACTCGCCGACAACGAAATGTTCCTGCTCGGCAGCGACGATATTCGGTCATTCGACAGCCGCTACTTCGGGCCGGTGCCGCGCGCAAATGTCATCGGGAGGCTCGTGCCGCTATGGACCGAGTGACCCTGCTGATGTTCGGCATGATCGCCTTTGCGCCAAGCGCCTGTTCCGCCTCGACCGGCGCTGAGCCGGTCGCCATCTCCCAAATTCCGCACCTTCAAAGGTGGCAGGAGTTCACAGACGAAGCAAGCAGACGCTTCCGTATTCCTCAGGCCTGGATTTACGCCGTCATGGATGCAGAAAGCGGCGGCAAGACCATGCTCGACGGCCGCCCAATTACCTCACGCGCGGGCGCAATGGGCCTCATGCAGGTGATGCCGGAAACGTATGAGGACATGCGTGCCGAGCACGGTCTGGGAGCCGATCCGCACGATCCGCGTGACAATATTCTCGCCGGAACCGCCTATCTCAGCGCCATGTTTGACCGCTTCGGATTCCCCGGCCTGTTTGCCGCCTATAACGCAGGACCCGAGCGCTACGGAGAGCATTTGAATCGTGGGAAGCCGCTGCCCAAGGAGACGGTTGCCTATCTCAAACAGCTCAGGGGGACGGGGATTTCGGCGGACGACATTGATCAAGTCGAAGGGGACTCCAAGGCGCCAAATAGCCAAAACGCTCCCTCCGGCCGCTCGCTCTTTTTCCTTCGTAACGGCGTTCGCGCCGGCGAAGCGAAAGGCGATCTCTTTGTGCCGCTGCGCGTCAATCGCGCTCGGACGAAACCGAATGGCGGGTGACTCGGCGAGCGGGGACGCGGTTTTGCGGGGCCGAAAGGGCGGGTGCGGAAGCCGGAAAGCGGAAGGGCGGCGTAAGGCAAGATAAAGGCATTGCCTCCAGGAGGCGGCGAAGTCTTTGTCTGCACATCGTTTTTCCCGGAGGCTGCTGGCAGAGCCGGGAGTGTGGGACACGCAAGTATCTGACACTGCTTGAAATTCTGGGAGGCCACGATGCAGGATGACGAATTCAGGCCGAAGCTCGGCAGAATAGGCTCACGCGGCTCGAAGGCAGGCAAACGCTTCGCCAGCCAGGTCCAGGCGGCGATCAACAGAGCCGGCGGCCGGCCCCAGCGCGGCGGCCGCTTTAACGGCAGCCGGGCAGGGCGCGGCGGAGCGGCCGCCGCGCTGCTGAAATCACGCGACAGGTATGCTGCCTTCCGGCAGCGGCGGGTGGTGGTCAAGGCGCGCGTCGTCAAGCTGGCCGGCAAAGGCCAGGGTGGGGCGCGTGCGCATCTGCGCTACATCCAACGCGACGGCGTTACCCGGGAAGGCGCGCCTGGCGAGCTCTACGACGCCGACAGTGATCGCGTCGACGGCAAAGCCTTCCTTGATCGTGCCGATGGCGATCGGCATCAATTCCGCTTCATCGTCGCACCCGAAGACGGCATCCAGTATGACGACCTGAAGCCACTCACGCGCCGGCTCATGGCGCAGATGGAGGAGGATCTCGGCACGAAGCTCGATTGGGTTGCCGTCGATCATTTCAACACCGGCCATCCGCACACCCATATCATCGTCCGTGGCAAGGACGACCGCGGCGAGAACCTCGTCATCGCGCGGGAATATATCTCAAGCGGAATCCGCGAACGGACCGCCGAGCTGGTCAGCCTCGATCTCGGTCCACGAACCGATCGCGAGATCGAGCACCGCCTGCGCCAGGAAATGGAGCAGGAGCGCTTCACCAGCATCGACCGGCAGCTGCTCAGCATCCGCGACAGCGACGGACTGGTTTCTCCGGTCGGCCGCGACGCCTTTCGACAGACCCTGCACCAGGGCCGCCTGCGCAAGCTCGGACGGATGGGTCTGGCCGAGGAGATCAGCTCCGGCCGCTGGCGCCTCGACGATGAGCTCGAAGCGACACTGCAGCGCATCGGCGAGCGCGGTGACATAATCAAGACGATGCACCGAGACATTGCGGGTAGAGGACTATCCCGAAGTGCAGCCGACTGTGTGATCCACGATCAATCCGGGCAGCTCGCGCAACCTTTCGTTGGCCGCCTTGTGGCGCGCGGGCTTGCCGACGAGATCAACGACCGCCACTACCTCATTGTGGATGGGGTGGACGGGAAAAGCCACTACATCGATGTCGGCAAAGGCGAGGCCACCGAACCAACGCCCGACGGCTGCATCGTCCGTGTCACGCCGAGAAATACCGGGCCGAGGCAGGTTGACCGCACCGTCGTCGAGATCGCTGCCGTCCATGGCGGGCGCTACAATGTTGATATCCACCTGAAGCACGATCCGTCTGCCAGCGAACGCTTCGCCGAAACCCATGTGCGTCGTCTGGAAGCCATTCGCCGCGAGACCGGCACTCTCAGGCGCGAAGCCGACGGCACATGGATCATCGCGCCGAACCATCTCGACCAAGTCACCGACTACGAGCGCAAGCGAGCCATGGCTGTGCCTGTTGTCGTCGACAAGCTCTCATCAATGCCGCTGGATCAGCAAATCGGGTTCGACGGTGCCACCTGGATCGACCGGGAAATGGTTTCCGATGCACCGGAGGCCCTGCGCAACTCCGGCTTTGGCCGTGAGGTGCGGGAGGCGCAAGCCCGCAGGCGGCAATGGCTGATTGCTCAGGGTCTCGCGCATGAAGAGCAGGACCGCACCGTCTATCGCGCCAACATGATTTCGATCCTCCGCCAGCGTGAACTGAACCGTGTTGCCGATCAGCTCTCGGAAGAGCTCGGTCTGTCCTATGCTGAAGTGCGACCCGGAGACCGGGTACAAGGCACTCTCCGCCGCTCAGTTGAGCTCGCCAGCGGCAAATACGCCCTTATCGAGAAATCGCGCGAGTTTGTGCTCGTCCCGTGGCGGCCGGTGCTCGAGCGGCATGTCGGCAAAGAGATTTCTGGCATAGTGCAGCGAGACGGTATCTCTTGGAACATCGGTCGGCAAAGGAGTGGGCCTAGCGTTTCGTAACTTGTGTGGCAGCCATGCGTGAGTGCGGTGTGCCTTGGACTGGCCCGGCAAGAGTTCGACCAAGGCGCTCCGAGAGCGTGAGTGCCACCAGCTCTGGTAGGTCTATCGGACCAACGACAGCGCGCCCCGTGGCCAATTGCGATCCCATTCTAACCAATATGCTCGGGCTCGCGCCAGATCGCCGTTAAGCTTGCCGGAGCTCGCGCAAACGTCGAGGACATTTGCTGAACCAGCTCGACAAAAAACAAGGGATCGAGCTCCTCCCGGCTGCTGTCGCTGTGGATGCCCTTCCACATGGCATGAGGATAAGGGCATTCCGAGCAACGAGTCCGCCTCCGCTTCAATGGCTCGCGAACGATCTGACGAGGTCGAGCAGTTTGGCCATGCGCTTCGAGCATCAGAGTATCGCCGCTTTCCAAGCTGATGGGTGGACGAGGTGAACCGCTATTATGCTCCGAAAGGCGAGGCTCGTCGCATCGATGGGTGTAACAATGTCGACATCGGCGATAAACGTTACGAGCATCGTCGGCTGTAGGCGAGCATCATGCTTCCGTCCCAATTCGGGAGGGAGCCATGAGCAGCCCCAACACCTCGAAAATTGGCCTTGCCTACTCAAAAGACCGCGACCGTGCGCAGCCGATTCATAACCCAGCAACGGCACATAAAAACGAACTGCTGCTGCGCATGTCTCCGGCCGACCCGCAATTGCTCAGCCCACACCTTCACCGCAGCTATCTGCCATTGAGAACCCAACTCGAAACCGCAAACGCCCCTATAGAGGCTGTCTACTTCTTTGAGATGGGGGTCGGCCCGGTGGTGGCGAAACTCCGGCCGGAGCTCGACGCCGAAGTTGTCGTAGTCCGGTTTTTGTAGCACATCAGCTGTCCGCTTTGGGTTGACGGCGAAGCCCGGATGAAAGCGGAAGAACACCCGCGGCCGCTTGCTGGTTCAGGTGACTGCCGCGGCAGGCTCCTGCGCATGTGCTTGTCGCTGCCCTTGCGTCGTTTCCGGTGAAGCGCCGACCTCGTGTCGAGACGCAGTCAAGATTGGCCGCCGCGCTGCCGCGGGCGCTGCGACGCTTCCAGGCCACGCCTTGAGGGGCGTTGGCCGCCGGCCGGGATGTCAGCGTGCCGATGGAAGCCAGGGTCGTTGCCAGGCGCTGTTTGGCATTGTCCAGAACTGATGAGTTTGGCGCAAGTTCCAGACGGCCGACAGTGCGCGTGAGCAAACATGCAGGAGTTTGCCAAGGCGGCCAGCAAGGCAGTCGAACAGGCAAAGGGAAGGTCCGGGTGACTGCATCCCTCAGCGGAGATGACGAGTAGCCCGCCGCTTCGATCTGATGAGTTCAAGCAGCTCAGCCTCATCCGCGTCAGCCTCTTCTTCCAACGCGACCAAAATATCCAGGGCGAGATTGTCCGCCTCCAACGATGAGCGGGCGATATGCTCGTCACTGCATATCTGGTCGAATACCCGTTGGCATAGATCGAGATCGGCAGGGTATAGACCGACCCGTTTGAACGGCATTTTGAAAACCCCGAAGCATTGTAGCAGTCAGTGGATCTAAGGGCCGTTAACTGGGCGAGTCAACAGCATGTAAAAAGCGGATATTGCGAGGATCGTTACGCCTCAGCCGACTACGGAAACTCGTCGCAACTGGCGGTTGGTGGACGCAAGCCGGCACCGCGCGTACCGTTTCTCGCTGGTCAACACGTCCTCTTCTATCCACTGGCTGGATGGCAGCCATCCCAACAATCGATTTTACCTGTTTTACCTAATTCTACTAGGAGGCTCAGCGCCGGGCGGTGCCCTTCGGGTCGGCTGAGGCTACCGGGAAGAATTCGGAGACGATCATGTGCGGGATTGTTGGTATCGTTGGGCATCAGCCGGTGTCTGATCGGTTGGTCGACGCTTTGAAGCGTCTCGAATATCGAGGATACGACTCAGCCGGCGTTGCCACCATCACCGAGGGCTCGTTGCACTGCCGGCGCGCCAAGGGCAAGCTCATCAATCTCGAGACGAGGTTGAAGGAAGAGCCACTGAGTGGCACCATCGGCATCGCACACACGCGCTGGGCAACGCATGGGGCACCGACTGAGCGCAACGCGCACCCGCACTTTACTGACGGTGTGGCCGTCGTTCACAACGGCATTATCGAGAATTTCGCCGAGTTGAAGGACGAACTGGTGGCGGCGGGCGCCGAGTTCCAGACCGACACCGACACCGAGGTCGTCGTGCATCTCTTGGCAAGACACCGCCGGGAGGGCATGGGGCGGGGTGAGGCAATGCACGCCATGCTGAAGCGCGTCAGGGGCGCCCACGCGCTTGCCATTCTCTTCGAGGACGATCCGTCGACCATCATGGCGGCGCGCAATGGACCACCGCTGGCGATCGGTCACGGCGACGGCGAGATGTTCCTGGGCTCCGACGCCATGGCGCTAGCTCCCTTCACAAATGCAATCACATATCTCGTCGACGGCGACTGGGCCGTTATCGGCAAGGCAGGCGCCGATATCTTCGATTTCGATGGCCATCCCGTCGAACGTCCGCGCCAGACTTCCACGGCCGGGGCATACCTGGCCAATAAGGGCAACCGTCGCCACTTCATGGAGAAGGAAATTTACGAGCAGCCCGAGGTCATCGCCCGTGCGCTCGGTCATTACATCAACTTCGAAGGGAATCGCGTCGATACGGTTTCGAGCATAGATTTCGCCAGCATCCCGAGCCTGGCGATCTCGGCTTGCGGCACCGCCTATCTGGCCGGACTGATCGCAAAATACTGGTTCGAGCGCTATGCGCGCCTGCCGGTCGAAATCGACGTTGCGTCCGAATTCCGCTACCGGGAGATCCCGTTGCCGCCCGAATCGGCGGCTCTTTTCATTTCGCAATCCGGCGAAACCGCCGATACGCTCGCGTCCCTGAGGTACTGCAAGGGGCGTGGGCTGAAAACCGGCGCTGTCGTCAATTCCCGCGAATCGACCATCGCTCGGGAGGCCGACGCGATCTTCCCGATCCTTGCCGGCCCGGAGATCGGCGTCGCCTCCACCAAGGCTTTCACGTGCCAGCTTGCGGTTCTGGCCACACTCGCCATCGGCGCTGCCAAGGACCGTGGAACGCTAACTGAATATGAGGTGAAGGCGCTCGTCCGGAGCCTTGCCGAAATGCCGGGCGTCATGGGCCGGGTACTGAACAGCATCCAGCCAGATATCGAGCTCCTGTCGCGCGAACTGTCAAAGTGTCATGGTGTCCTGTATATTGGCCGCGGCACCAGTTTCCCACTGGCGATGGAAGGTGCGCTAAAGCTCAAGGAGATTTCCTACATCCATGCTGAGGGCTATGCGGCTGGCGAATTGAAGCATGGTCCGATCGCATTGATAGACGAGAACATGCCAGTGATCGTCATCGCGCCACATGATCGCTTTTTCAACAAGACCGTCTCCAGTATGGAGGAAGCGGCCGCCCGTGGAGGGCGGATTATCCTCATCACCGATGAAAATGGGGCCGCTGCGTCGAAACTCGACACGATGCATACGATCGTGCTGCCGGCCGTCGACGAGATTATCGCACCTATGATTTTCTCGCTACCGATACAGCTTCTTGCCTATCATACGGCGGTCTCCATGGGCAAAGATGTCGACCAGCCGCGCAATCTCGCAAAATCGGTCACCGTCGAATGATTGTGACGCGCTCACAGGTGGCATGCGTCCATCGGAAATACACTTCAAAGCGTCACCGGCATTAGGATGTCGACGAGACGCAGATCAGGTCTGCGGCCAAATGGGCATATTTGCTCCACCGAAAGTTCCAGTCTGAGCGATCCTGCCCATTCCCTCATCGCACCTGGTCGTGCGTAGTGTGCATTTCAGTTCACATCGCACCGCGCGATGCTTGGCCCCGCATGTCCAGAACTGCGGAGCAAGCCAATGACGCCTACGAAGTTGCTGATTGGGCAGATCGCCGTCGTGTTCGCAATCGTGATACTCGGCGTATGGGCGGCCACGCAGTGGTGCGCCCACATGCTCGGCCATCAACCGCCACTCGGCGCGCCATGGTTAGTCGCGGCTGGCTGGCAGATCTACAAGCCGTGGAAACTGTTCGAATGGTGGTTCCACTTCGACGCTTATGCGCCCGAGGTCTTCGATAAGGCCGGTGCGCTTGCCGGCGCCAGTGGGTTGGTGGGCTGTGCCGCCGCGATCGCCGGCTCGCTCTGGCGCGCGCGACAGCTCGGGTCGGTCACCACATATGGCTCGTCAAGGTGGGCCGCGACTCACGAGATCGAGACGGCAGGGCTGTTTCGGCCGGCCGGCGTTTTCCTAGGCAAGCTGAAGGATCGCTATCTGCGCCATGACGGGCCCGAGCACGTCATGGCCTTTGCCCCAACACGATCAGGCAAGGGCATCGGACTGGTTGTTCCAACTCTTCTATCCTGGACCGGCTCGGCCGTCATTCACGATATCAAAGGCGAGAACTGGCAGTTGACCTCCGGCTGGCGCTCGAAGTTCTCCTACTGTCTCCTGTTCAATCCGACCGATCCGAGGTCGGCGCGCTATAACCCGCTGCTGGAGGTACGAAAAGGTCCAGATGAGGTCCGCGACGTCCAGAACATCGCCGACATCCTGGTAGATCCGGAAGGCGCGCTGGACCGGCGGAACCACTGGGAGAAAACCAGTCACTCACTCTTGGTCGGCGCCATTTTGCACGTGCTTTACGCCGAAGAGGAAAAGACGCTCGCTCGCGTCGCCACCTTCCTGTCGGACCCGCAACGCTCGTTTGCCGCGACGCTACGGCGGATGATGACGACCAACCATCTCGGCGCGGCGGATAAGCCCCAGGTCCATCCTGTCGTGGCCTCGGCAGCTCGCGAGGTGTTGAACAAGTCGGAGAACGAGCGTTCAGGCGTTCTTTCGACCGCCATGTCGTTCCTCGGCCTCTATCGCGATCCTACCGTGGCGGCAGCGACATCAGCCTGCGACTGGCGCATTGCCGACCTCCTGGATGCCGAGCGACCGATGTCACTCTATCTGGTCGTGCCGCCATCGGACATCTCGCGCACGAAGCCGCTGGTGCGACTTGTGCTCAATCAGATCGGCAGGCGTCTGACGGAGCGGCTGGAGGGGGATCCTAAGAAGAGCAGGAAGCATCAACTGCTCATGATGCTGGACGAATTCCCGGCGCTCGGTCGCCTTGATTTCTTCGAAACCGCGCTCGCCTTCATGGCCGGCTATGGCATCCGTGCATATCTGATCGCGCAATCCTTGAACCAGATCTCCAAGGCGTATGGGGACAACAATGCCATTCTCGACAACTGCCATGTGCGGATTGCCTTTTCCTCCAATGACGAGCGCACGGCCAAACGCATTTCGGACGCGCTCGGCACGGCAACGGAGCTGAGGTCCATGCGCAACTATGCCGGCCATCGCTTGGCCCCCTGGCTGTCGCACGTGATGGTTAGCCGCCAGGAGACCGCCCGCCCACTATTGACACCGGGCGAGGTGATGCAGTTGCCGCAAGCCGATGAACTGGTGTTGGTTTCAGGGCTGCCGCCGATCCGGGCAAAGAAGCTGCGCTACTACCAGGATCGAAATTTCACCGAGCGCGTGCTTTCTGCGCCGGTATTGCGCGGCGGCGCTTACGCGGATCGGCCAGTACCGCGCCCGGACTGTTGGATCGGGCAGGTGCGGGGCGTTGACCGCCGTCTTGCTGGCGGCGGCGAAAGCGCGGGCGAGGCAATTGAAGATGAAGGAGGTGTCCAGCAACAGCGACATCCGGGTCTGCCTGAAGAGCATACAGCCGTCACCCTGGAGCCCGATCGGGACGACCTGCTCAAGCCCGCGGACGATGATAGCGAGGCAGTTGCCGACAGGCGCGTGATGGACCGAATTTCCACTGCCGCACGCGCCTATGGCATCAACGAGGGAACGGGCGACAACAAGGACATCGTACCCGGCTTCTGAAAGAAGCTGCCGAAGGCAGAGCGCAAATCAGCGTAGATAACGGCCATAAGCAATTTCGAGGAAGTCGCCGATGCTCGTTCCCGCCCGCGCAACAGCGCTGGGACAGTTGGAACGAGCCACATGAGCCCTCAGCGCATTCGTCATCAGTTTCTGCTCGAACCCGACCTGAGCAAGAAACTGGACGACCTCAACCGCGATCCATCGACGACCAAATCAGCGATCGTGGCGAAGGCAGTCGAGGCCTTTATCGAGCGGCGTGGCGAGAACGAGCTCGACCGGCGCTACGGCGTAAGGCTCGACCGTCTTTCTCGTGACCTCGGTCATGTCAGACGCGACGTCGAGATGATCCTAGAGAGCCTGGCGCTCTTCATTCGCTTTTCCATCACGCTTCATGCTCACACGCCAGTCCCGGACAGGGCGACGCAGGCGATTGCCCAGGAGCGCTTCGACAATTTCGTCGAGCAAGTGGGCCGCCAGATCGCCTCCGGCAAACGGTCGCTTGGGACGGATAATGGCGGGGGAGGGGAAGGATGAGTTCTCATCCGGAGGTCGACCATCGCCATCGTGCCATGTTGCGCACCGCCATGGGCCCGGCAATCGCTGAGGCCCTTGCCGATTCATCTGTTGTCGAGGTGATGGTCAATCCCGACGGTGCGCTGCGGCTCGACCGGCTGGGAGAAGGTCGGGTCGGTACCGGCGTGCATATGCACCCATCCGAGGCGGAACGCATCGTTCGCCTGGTCGCTTCCCATGTGCGTGCCGAGGCGCATGCGGGTAGTCCGATCGTCAGCGCCGAACTGCCCTCGGGCGAGCGCTTCGAGGGGCTGTTGCCGCCAGTCGTTCTGGCGCCATGCTTCGCCATCCGTAAACCGGCCGCAAAACTCTACACGTTGGCCAACTATGTCGCCGACCAAATCATGCTGCCGCTGCAGGCCGATGCGCTGAGGAAGGCCGTGCGCGAGCGGCGCAACATATTGGTCGCAGGCGGCACGTCGTCGGGTAAAACCACGCTCGCCAATGCGCTGCTGGTCGAAGTCGCGGAATGCGACGAGCGGGTAATCCTGATCGAAGACACACGCGAGCTGCAGTGCGCTGCCAAGGACTGCGTTGCACTCAGGACAAGACGGGGCTCGGTGACGCTTGCCGATCTCGTACGCTCGACGCTGCGGCTCAGGCCCGACCGCATCGTCGTCGGCGAAGTCCGGGGTGCGGAAGCCCTCGATATGCTGAAGGCATGGAACACTGGCCACCCCGGCGGCATCGCAACGGTTCACGCCAATTCGGCGCGCTCCGCCCTCTACCGGATCGAGCAACTCGCGCAGGAAGCCGTCGTCACTGTACCACGCCGTCTGATCGCCGATGCCATCGATCTGATTGTCTTCATCGCCGGGCGCGGATCCTCGCGCCGCGTTGACGCCATCGCCGAGGTCAACGGTCTCGACGGCAGCGGCGATTACGCCGTCACCCAACTGACGCTCCCGCAACTTCAGCAGTTTTGAAAGGCCAATTCATGTGCAAGAAGCTTCGCTTTCTTTCGTCCACCGCGCTCGTGCTTGTTCTCACGGTCTCAGCCCGCGCAGCAGGCTCCGGCATGCCTTGGGAACAGCCGCTGCAGCAGATCCTGGAGTCTGTACAGGGACCGGTCGCCAAGATTATCGCCGTGATCATCATTATCACCACGGGCTTAACCCTTGCCTTCGGTGACACCGCAGGCGGTTTCCGCCGGCTGATCCAGATCGTCTTCGGGCTGTCGATCGCCTTCGCGGCATCGAGCTTCTTTCTCTCCTTCTTCTCCTTTGGCGGCGGAGCACTCGTCTGATGGCCGCTGGAGAGCAGCATATTGAGGGCTTTGCGGTTCCCGTTCACCGGGCATTGACCGAAGCCATCCTGCTGGGCGGTGCACCGCGAGCGGTGGCGATCCTCAACGGCACGGTGGCCGCAGCTATCGGCCTCGGTTTGCAGCAGTGGATCGCTGGGCTGGTGCTGTGGATTGCCGGCCACACGCTGGCGGTCTTTGCCACAAGACGCGATCCAGACTTCGCCAGCGTGCTCGTTCGTCACCTTCGTCTGAAGGGATGGTTGGCATGCTGAACCTGTCAGAATACCGCAGCAAAGCCGACAAACTTGCGGACCATCTGCCCTGGGCAGCGCTCGTCGCGCCCAGCATCGTGCTCAATAAGGACGGCAGCTTTCAGCGGACCTTACGGTTCCGCGGGCCCGATCTCGAAAGCGCGACGGAAGCAGAACTTGTCGGCATCTGCGCCCGGGCAAACAACGCGTTGAGAAGGCTCGGCTCCGGCTGGGCATTGTTCTTCGAAGCCGAGCGCATAGAGGCGCTCGGCTATCCTAACTCAACCTTTCCCGACGCCGCGTCTTGGCTGGTCGATGAAGAGCGACGCGCGGCCTTCGAGGGCAAGGTCGCGCATTACGAGAGCCGCTATCACCTGACTTTGCTGTTCATGCCGCCCCCGGACGCACGGGCGAGGGCTGAAAGGGCGCTGGTTGACGCACACCAAACTGGCGGCGGGAGAGACTGGCCCCAGGAGCTGGCGCGGTTTCGCGACGAGACCGACCGGGTCCTCGATCTTTTGTCCGGTTTCATGCCCGAGGTGCGCGTGCTCGACGATGCCGAGACCCTGACTTACCTGCACGGCACAATCTCGACCCGCCGCCATCCACTTGCTGTCCCGGAAACGCCGATGTATCTCGACGGCATCCTGGTCGACGCGCCACTTACCGGCGGCTTGGAGCCGATGCTCGGCGAACACCATCTTCGCACCCTTACCGTCCTCGGATTCCCGAATCTCACCCGGCCCGGAATTCTCGACGCGTTGAATCATCAGGATTTCGCCTATCGCTGGGTGACGCGCTTCATCCCGCTCGACAAGACGGAAGCCACGAAGACTCTGACACGGTTGCGCCGCCAGTGGTTTGCCAAGCGCAAATCGATCGCGGCCATCCTGCGCGAGGTCGTGACCAACGAACCTGTCCCGCTGGTCGACAGCGATGCCGACAACAAGGCGCTCGATGCCGACGCAGCCCTTCAGGCGTTGGGCGGCGACCATGTCGGCTTCGGTTATCTCACCACAACGGTGACAGTGTGGGATGAGGACCATCAAGCCGCCGCGGAGAAACTTCGCGCGGTCGAGCGAATCATCAATGGGCTCGGCTTCACCACCATCCGCGAAAGCGTCAATGCGGTCGAGGCGTGGCTCGGCTCGCTGCCTGGTCATATCTATGCCAATGTTCGCCAGCCGCTCGTTCACACATTGAACCTTGCGCATCTCATGCCGTTGTCGTCGGTCTGGGCAGGTCCTACAGCGAACGAGCATCTCGCCAAGGTCACCCAGCGAGAGGCCTCGCCACTTCTGTTCGCAGAGACCAACGGATCGACACCATTCCGGCTATCAACCCATGTCGACGATGTCGGCCACATGCTGATCGTTGGCCCGACCGGCGCCGGCAAATCGGTGCTGATTGCCCTGATTGCACTGCAGTTCCGGCGCTATGCAGGCGCGCAGGTCTATGTCTTCGACAAAGGCAATTCGGCGCGCGCGGCAGTCCTTGCCACGGGTGGAGAACACCACGCGCTGGGTGCTGACGGTGCGCTCGCCTTCCAGCCCCTGCGCAATATCGGCGACCAGGCTGCCCGCAGTTGGGCAGCCGAGTGGATTGCCGGCCTCATTGCCCATGAGAATGTCACCGTCACGCCGGAGGTGAAGGAGGCAATCTGGTCGGCACTCACCAGCCTTGCCACCGCGCCGGCGCAGGAACGCACGCTGACCGGCCTTTCGGTCCTGCTTCAGTCCAACGGGCTGAAGTCCGCGTTGATGCCCTACACACTCGACGGTCCTTTCGGCCGCCTGCTCGACGCCGATGATGATCGGCTGGCCTTATCGAATGTGCAGTGTTTCGAGACGGAAGAGCTGATGCAGAGCCAAGGCGCTGTGCGGCCTGTGCTCACTTACCTGTTCCATCGTCTTGAAGAGCGGTTCGATGGAAGGCCGACGCTGCTGATGCTCGACGAGGCTTGGCTCTATCTCGACAATCCGCTCTTTGCCGCCCGTATCCGTGAATGGCTGAAGGTGCTCCGAAAGCGGAATGTCTCGGTGATCTTCGCTACGCAATCGCTGGCTGATATCGCGGGCTCTTCAATCGCGCCGGCGATCATCGAGAGCTGCCCCCAGCGCATTTTCCTTCCCAATGATCGTGCTGTGGAACCGCAAGCGCGGGCAGCCTACGAGCGCTTCGGCTTGAACGAGCGGCAGATCGAATTGATCGCCCGCGCCACGCCGAAGCGCCACTACTATCTTCAGTCACGTAGCGGAAACCGTCTCTTCGAGCTCGGGCTTGGCCCCATCACTCTTGCGCTTTGCGGCGCTTCCGATCCGGCGACGCAGACCCTGATCGACAAAATCCAGTCCGAAGACGGGCAAGACAGCTTTGCCTCCCGCTTTCTGAGCGCGCGCGGCCTCGATTGGGCTGCCCAGCTTCTCCAGCAATTCCCTCAACCAGACATGGAGCAATCCTCATGATTGGACGCCGTCTTTTCACCAGCCTGATCACCGTTTCCCTGATCGCCAAGCCAATGGCCGACTATGTGCAGCCGGCCTACGCCCTTATCGTGTTCGATCCATCCAATTATGCGCAGAACGTGCTGACGGCGGCGCGCGCGCTGGAGCAGATCAACAACCAGATCCAGTCGCTGCAGAACCAGGCAACCATGCTGCAGAACATGGCGCGCAATCTTCAGCGTCTGGATTTCTCTTCCGTGGGCCAACTCACCGGTTCGCTCCATCGCATTGACGGTTTGATGGACCAGGCGAGTGGCCTCAGCTTTGATCTGGGCAAGCTTCAAGACCAGTGGCGCAGCCAATATCCAGAAAGCTACGAGGCCACGGTCAAGGTCAGCGATGTGGCAACCGCTGCGCGCGAGCGCTGGCAGAGCGCCATGCAGGCGTTCCGCCAGACCATGCGGGTCCAGTCGCAGATCGTCGAGAACGTCCGCGCCGACGGCGACCTGCTTGCCGATCTCGTCAACCGCAGCCAAGGGGCAGCCGGTGCGCTTCAGGCAAGCCAGGCCACCAATCAGCTGATCGCGCTTTCAACCAAGCAGCAGATGCAGATCCAAACGCTGCTCGCGACTCAGTTTCGAGCTGAGGCCGAGGATGCCGCGCGCAAGGCGCAGTCCGAGGAAGCCGCCCGCGAGACGACCAAGCGCTTCCTGGGTACCGGCTCGGCCTATCCCGGCAACTGATCACCAACTCTGACGAGGAAGGCGGCGGCATGAACGACCTTGGCGTCATCGATCGCTTCATGGAGACCTTCATCCGCTACATTGACAGCGGGTTCGGTCTGCTTTCGGGCGACGTCGCCTTCCTCACCACCATCCTGATCGGCATCGACATCACGCTGGCCGGGCTGGCCTGGGCGATCGGCGACGAGCCCAACATTCTCGGCCGGCTTACCCGCAAGGTGCTCTATGTCGGCGTCTTCGCCTTCATCTTGAATAATTTTAAGAATCTCGCCGACATCATCTATCGCTCCTTCGCCGGCCTCGGCATCAACGCGTCCTCCGGCAATCTCTCCCCAGACAATCTCCTGCGCCCGGGCCGCATCGCCGCGACCGGTTTCGAAGGCGCTTGGCCGCTGCTTGATCAGGCAAGTCAGCTGCTCGGCTTTCCAGAAATCTTCGGCAACGCGCTCACCATCTTCGTGCTGCTCATGGCCTGGTTCCTGGTCATCATCGCCTTCTTCATCCTTTCCATTCAGCTGTTCATCACAATCCTTGAGTTCAAGCTCACCACGCTTGCCGGCTTTGTTCTGGTTCCCTTCGCACTCTGGAATCGATCGGCGTTTCTGGCCGAGCGCGTGCTCGGCAATGTCATCTCTTCAGGCATCAAGGTGATGGTACTTGCCGTCATCGTCGGCATCGGCTCCACACTCTTCGGCGAGTTTGCTTCTGCGCTGCAAGGCAAGGAGCCGGACCTGGCCGCCGCGATGTCACAGGTGCTGGGCGCGCTGGCGCTGCTTGGGCTCGGCATCTTTGGGCCCGGCATCGCGTCGGGTCTAGTGTCCGGCGCGCCGCAGCTTGGCGCGGGCGCCGCACTTGGCACGACTGCGGCGGCTGCTGGTGCATCGCTCGTTGCCGGAGGCACGGCATTTGCTGGCGCGCGCATGGCAGCCGGCGGCAGTCTCGCCGCAATTCGGGCCGGCACAACGATGGGATCGGCTGCTTTAACGGCCTGGCAGATCGGGCGAGCAACCTCGCCCCACACCGGCCTGTCCGGTGTGGCTGCTGGATTGCAGGGCGTGACCAGTGCCGCCGGCGGCGCCGCAATGCGAGCAGCAAGAGCTGCCGCGGGAACGTTCGGGCGCAGCGCCGATGCTGGCCGGGAAGCGGCATGGACCGCGACCGGTGGTGCGCCCACCGCGTCCATGACTGGAAACCCAACCGCTGCAGATCCTAATGCCGCTCCGACGTGGGCAAGGCGCTTGCGTTCCGAACAGACCGCCCGTGCCCACCGCCACGCCGCCATGCAGGCTGTCCGTGAAGGCGACAGCCCGGGAGGCAGCGCCAATCCCTCTCTCAACGACAAGGACGACTAGATGCTGTTCAAGCGACCCGTTCAACGTTACGGCAAGACACCCGAACCGGTCACGCCGTATCAAAAGGCCGCCCAGCTATGGGACGAGCGCATCGGCTCATCTCGAGTACAGGCTAGGAACTGGCGGCTCATGGCCCTCGGCTGTCTCGCCTTGGCGACCGGGCTCTCTGGCGGACTCGTATGGCAGTCGATGCAGAGCCGTGTTGTGCCTTACGTCGTCGAGGTCGACCGCTTCGGCGAGGCACGCGCCGTCGCGCCGGCTATCCAAGACTACGAGCCCTCCGACGCCGAGATAGCCTGGCACCTCGGCCGCTTCATCCAGAATGTCCGTTCCGTCTCCACTGATCCGGTGCTGGTGCGGCAGAACTGGCTGGCGGCTTACGACCTTGCCACCGACCGTGCGGCACTCTTCCTCAATGAGTACGCCAAGGCGAACGATCCCTTCGGTCAGATCGGAACGCGCAGCGTGTCCGTCCAGGTGACCAGTGTGGTCAGGGCTTCCGACAGCTCGTTCCAGGTCAAATGGACTGAGCAGGTCTTTGAGCGCGGCAGCCTTGCCAGCACCACGCGCTGGACCGCGATCCTCACCATCGTGATCCGCCCGCCAAGCAATACGGATCAGCTGCGCAACAATCCGCTCGGTGTATTCATCAACGCCATCGACTGGTCGCGCGAGCTAGACAGTGCCGCACCGACATCCGTTTCCCCGAAGGAGCCCGCCGATGACAAATAGAGCCCAATCGTTCCGTGCCGCACTGATCCTATCCGCATCGGCAGCAGTTCTCTCGGCCTGCGCATCGAAGCCAGTGCCGCCTGAAATCTCGTATGATGCTGCCGACTTCAAAGCAGCGGCAATCGAGAAGGCGCCAGAGACACCGGTCAAGATAGTCGAGGTGCCAAGGCCGTTGCCGCTCCCCGGCCAGTTGCAGCCAGAACCGGGCAAAATCGCCTACGACAAGCGCCCTCCTGAAGAACGCGTCGCCGACGCCAACAAGGCGGCGACGCAGCAACCCACCCGGTACGGCTACGTCAATGCGGTGCAGGTCTATCCCTTCACCGATGGCGCGCTTTATCAGCTCTATGCCGCGCCGGAGCGCGTCACCGATATCGCCCTACAGCCGGGCGAGAAACTGACAGCCGTGTCGGCCGGCGACACGGTGCGCTGGGTCATCGGCGATACCGTCAGCGGCACCGGTGACGACCAGCGCACCCATGTGCTGGTAAAACCCTTCGCGCCGGGGCTTAGCACCAATCTGGTGATCACCACGGAACGACGCACCTACCACTTGCAGCTTCAAAGCACCGATAAGACCGCTATGGCGGCGATCTCCTGGACGTACAGCGAGGACCAAATCGTCGCGCTCCGCCAGCGTAACGCTCAGGCCGAGGCTACCATGCCGGTGGCGTCGAACGTGGCGCTCGAAAACATTCGCTTTCGCTACTCGATTAGGGGCGACACACCGCCCTGGAGACCGACGCGAGCCTTCGATGATGGCAGCAAGGTCTACATCGAGTTCCCGCGCCGCATAGACCAGGGAGAGGCCCCGCCACTCTTCATCGTCGGCTCTGACGGGGACAACCAGCTCGTCAACTACCGCATGCGCGGCAACTACTACATTGTCGATCGGCTCTTCGCCGCGGCCGAACTACGCCTCGGCACCAAGCAGCAGCAAGTGGTGCGCATCACAAGGACGGACGGCCGGCAACCGCCGCGTCGCGTATCTCTCTTTGCGCGCTCCAGCAGGTGAGGAGAGGGGCCTTATGACTGACACTTCCCCATCCAATGCTCCGCCAAAACTCGATCCCGAGCAGCTGCAGTTACGGGCCTCGCCCCGCCGGGCCGTGCGGTTCAGGCGCGGCGTGATCATCGCCATCGCTGCCGTCGGGTCCGGTACCATCCTGGGCGTCACGATGATGGCGCTGCAGGGACCGGCGCTTCGCTTCAAAGAACAGGCGGAAGATCTCTACAACACTGACCGCAAGCCAACCCCTGAAGGACTTGAAACACTTCCCAAGGACTATTCCGGAGTGAAGCCGAACCATCCTGTGCTTGGACCACCACTGCCGGGCGACCTCGGTCGCCCCATCCTTGAGCGGCGGCGCCAGCTCGGCATCGCGCCAGGGCAGGACAACTCCGCCGAGGAGCAGCGTGTTGCCCAGCAAGCGATTGAGGCGCGCGAATCACAAGTCTTCTTCCGCATTGAAAATCAACCCAAGGAGGCGGGCATCGGCGGTAATGCGAAAAGTGCCCAGCAGCCGTTCGGGGCGCCTCCGCAATCTGATGCCGCTCGGCCGTCAGATTCCGTTGCCCCGGCTGAGGGCGATCAGAACAATCAACAACGAAAGCTCGATTTTGTCAGCCAGCGCAACACCAGCGGGATCTACAACCCGCATGCATTGCAGACGCCAGCTTCGCCAAATCAGCTCATGGCCGGCAGCGTGATCGCCGCAAGTCTCATCACCGGCATAAATTCCGACTTGCCCGGGTTTGTCGTCGCGCAGGTCACCGAGAACGTGCACGACACGCTCACCGGCAGCATCCTGCTTATCCCGCAAGGCTCGCGGCTGATCGGGACCTATGACAGCGTCGTCGCTTTTGGGCAAAAACGGGCGCTTCTGGTTTGGCGGCGAATAATACTGCCAGACGGTTCTTCGATCGAAATCGACAATCTGCCGGCGACAGACACTGCCGGCTATGCCGGGCTCGAGGACAAGGTCGATTTCCACACCTGGCAGCTGATCAAGGGAGTCGCGCTGGCCACATTGCTGGGCGTCGGCACCGAGTTAAGTTTTGGAGAAAACGAAAGCGATCTGGTCAAAGCGATCCGGGAATCCACTCAGCAGAACGTCAGTCAAGCCGGCCAGCGCATCACCGAGAAGAACCTCAATGTTCAGCCCACCATCACCATCCGCCCAGGTTGGCCACTGCGCGTCATCGTGCACAAGGATCTGGTGCTACGGCCATACGCGAGTTGAGCGGGAGTGAATATGGCCAACTTGAAACTTGGAAAGCTTCCAGACCGAACACCTTCGAAGATTACCATCACCGTCAGCGCGGAGTTGGGCCAAGCACTCAAGGAGTATGCTGCCCTTTATCGTCAGACCTATGGCGAGTCTGAAACGGTGGCGGAACTCATCCCTTTCATGCTGGCGGGGTTTCTGGAAGGCGACCGAGCGTTTGCCAAGGCCAGAAAAGAAGGGTTGCCGACGTCCAGCAAGCCGGAGAAGTCGCGGCGTCTGGCAGGCTCAGATTCCGAGTAACCGAGGCATGAGTGAACCGCCCGCACACGAGCCTCGATGGGCTAACTCCGCTTGAATATGTAACCCGATCCGTCAAAGATCACACGTGAACAGGCTCACTCCCAAATGGAGGCAAACAGCGGAGCACGTCACCGCGACCGCACTCTTTGGCTCAAACTGCAACCGAGTGCCTGGCCCTTCCGCTTTGGAAATATTTGTCAAACCTGGCCGCGATGCTTCGGACGAATGGGCGACTTTCAGCCGGCACGACGAAACGGTCGCCATCCAGTTCAAGCAATCGAACGGGATCGTGGAGAGCCATCGTACTCGACTCGAGAAGGAGCTTCTGGCCGGCTTTGCCGAAGCGTTCCACCAGATCGACTGCCGAGAAGGCGAAATCACACATTAGCCTCTCGATGATCCAGCCGCGAACGCGGTCGTCGTCGGAAAGCGCGATACCGCGGACAACCGCCAGCCCGCCATGCGCGACTATACTTCCGTACTCGGCGGTTGAAATATTGTTCTGCACGTAGCCCTGGCGAAAACGGCCGATGGACGAAGGGCCAAGCCCGATCAGTGTCTCGCAGCAATCCTCCGTGTAGCCCTGAAAATTGCGATGCAAAGCCCCTGCGCGGGCCGCTATCGCCAAGACATCGCCTGGCTTGGCGAAATGATCGAGCCCTATTGCTTCAAACCCCTTGTCCACAATCGCTCGCGCAGCGAGTTGCGATTGCGCCAACCGCTCCGTGGGGCCAGGCAGCCACGCCTCTTTGATTATCGTCTGATGCTTCTTGAACCAGGGCACATGCGCGTAGCCGAACAGCGCCATCCTGTCCGGTTCCAGGGTCAGCGCCTGCGCTACGGTGGAACAGACGCTCTCCCTGCTCTGGTGCGGCAATCCGTAGAGCAGGTCCAGATTGACGGAACCGACGCCGCGGGAGCGAACTCCGTCGACGACAGCCTTCGTTTGCAAAAAGCTTTGCTCGCGGTTGATTGCCTTTTGCACTTTTGGCTCGAAATCCTGGACGCCGAGACTCGCCCTGGTCATGCCGATTTCGGCTAGCGCATCAAGGCGCGCCTCATCCATGTCGTTTGGATCGATCTCGACGCTGATTTTTGTATCCGGGACAAAATCGAAGCTGTCCCGCAAAATCGCGCCAAGCGCCACCATGTCCTCGGGCTTCAGCATGGTGGGCGAACCGCCGCCGAAGTGGACTGCGCGGACATGGCCCTTGCCGCTGACGAGACCCCCAACCGTCGCGATCTCCGAGTGTAGCGAGCGCAGATAGGCCGTCACCGGCTCATAGTGGCGCGTCTGCTTGGTATGACACGCACAGAACCAGCAGAGTCTGTCGCAATAGGGGATGTGCAGATAGAGCGAGATCTCGCCGCCACTTTTGAGCGCCTCCAGCCAGCCACAATAAACCGCCGGATTGACGCCCGCGTGGAAATGCGGTGCAGTCGGATAACTGGTATAGCGCGGGACGTTCTCGCCAACCTGGGCAGCTAATTCGGACTGCATGTCGTGGTCCACCATGTTTGCATCGCTGGAATTCTGGGCTTGTTGGCAAGCCAAAGCCCTGATTTCGGTCAGCAACTCGGACAAACTGCCGCAAGGATTTTTCTACCTCAGATTGCTACCCTGTCGGCGCTTGGGAGAGGGGTAGAGCAACGGCATGACATTACGGCAAGACATTCACAGTTCCGGCGTTCCCGTTCTTTGCCTCTCTTGCGAGGCAAGGCGTCGTGGTGTCTGCGGTGCGCTCGATCCAGACCGTTTGGTTGGGCTCGCCAAGACTTCGTCGCGGCACAAGATCGAGCCGGGAGTCGAACTGATCGGCGATGCCGAGGCCGTCGACAGCTATTCGAATGTGCTTTCAGGCGTGGTGAAGCTAACAAAGAGCCTCTCGGACGGGCGCCAGCAGATCGTAGCTCTCCGGTTTGCGCCGGATTTTCTGGGACGCCCCTTCAAGGTGGAAAGCGAGATCAGTGCGGAAGCGGCAACAGCTGTCACGCTGTGCTCGTTTCCGAAGGCAGCCGTGGAACGGATGATGAAGGAATCACCGGAACTCGAGCATCGCCTGCTCAGGCAGACGCTGGACGAACTCGACGCAGCACGCGAATGGATGGTGACGCTGGGGCGCAAGACGGCATCGGAAAAGGTGGCGAGTTTTCTCGTCATGATCGCCCGGAATATCGATTCCAGTGTTGACCCGGCCGCCAGGTCAGC
Organism: Mesorhizobium sp. WSM4813; assembly: GCF_055811555.1. Lineage (NCBI taxonomy): Bacteria > Pseudomonadati > Pseudomonadota > Alphaproteobacteria > Hyphomicrobiales > Phyllobacteriaceae > Mesorhizobium > Mesorhizobium sp. WSM4813. The sequence goes on along the minus strand of NZ_JBVVQU010000001.1, from coordinate 14,476 downwards.
GTCGTTCGATCTGCCGCTGACTCGTGCCGACATCTCCGATTTCCTTGGACTTACGAACGAGACCGTGAGCCGCCAGCTGACGCGATTGCGAGCTGACGGCGTGATCCGGATCGAGAACAAACGCCGCGTGATCGTGGACAGCATGAGCCGGCTGGAGCAGCGTTGCGGCAGCCGAATGGCGCGGCAGTTTAGATAGGCCCAAGCTGCGGGGTCTGCGTCGCCAACTCCGATTAGTGGCAGGGACACGCCCGTTCGAATGCAATGTGTCGCCAACCTTCGTGATGCCGCGGCAGCATGAACCCGATAGCTTCCGCGCTCGCTCTCGGATCACCTGACAATCGCCAGGAGTGTTTCGGACAGCTCGCCGGCGAAGCATTGATCCCCGAGGTGGCCGACGCGCAATCGGCTGGTGGAGGCAACATTGCCCCTCCTCGAACCTGTGAACGTCACGAAGCAACTCAACGATTGCGTTGGCCGTCCCGAGCCATTCGAAGCGAGCGAGGTTTAGCAAGCCACGACAGTACTTTTCAGCTCGTCGCAGAGCCCCAGCTTTTACGAATGGGCACGCCTCATTGTGTCGCCCGTCTCCACGCCCGCCCCGGCTCCGAGCCCACCCCACTTGTCCATGAGCGGGCAAGCCCGCGCTGCGTTCCCTCTTCATTCGCCACCATCTGATTGCGCCGAACTCGATGCTGCCCGAAACAAAACGGGCGGCCCTGACATGGATCAGGGCGAGCAGGCGGCGGCTGCGCAATTGATGCACAGCGGATTTGGCGTCCGCCGGATTCGAGATCGGGATTTGCGATGAAATTCGGCACAGAGATCGTGCTTCTAAGCCTGTTTGCTTTTGCGGCCCTGGTGGCTGCCGGTTTCGGGGTAGATGAACCTTTCCGCCAGCATATGTGGGTGTTGTTCTTCGCCGTAGCTGGTTTCACCGCGATCCTGTTGCGCAATACGGAGTTCAAGCCTGCAGTTCCGATAGACCCCGCCGCTTTTATGGACGGTCCAATCCGTTACGGGGCCGTCGCGACGGTGTTTTGGGGCGTCGTAGGCATGCTGGTTGGTGTGGTCATCGCGCTGCAGCTTGCCTATCCCGATCTCAGCGTCGAGCCCTGGTTCAACTTTGGCCGCTTGCGGCCGTTGCATACATCCGGCGTGGTTTTTGCCTTCGGCGGCAATGCGCTGCTTTGCACGTCCCTTTATGTCGTACAGCGCACCTGCCGCGCCCGGCTGTTCGGCGGCAATCTCGCCTGGTTCGTGTTCTGGGGCTATCAGCTGTTCATCGTCATGGCTGCGACGGGCTACCTGCTCGGCATCACCGAAAGCCGCGAATACGCCGAGCCCGAATGGTACGTGGATCTTTGGCTGACCATCGTCTGGGTCGCCTACCTCGTCCTGTTCCTCGGCACCATCCTGAAGCGCAAGGAACCGCACATCTACGTCGCCAACTGGTTCTACCTGTCCTTCATCGTGACCATCGCGATGCTGCATGTGATCAACAACCTGTCGATGCCAGTCTCGTTCGTGGGTTCAAAAAGCTATTCAGCCTTCTCCGGCGTCCAGGACGCCTTGACGCAGTGGTGGTACGGCCACAATGCCGTGGGCTTCTTTCTCACCGCCGGCTTCCTTGGCATGATGTACTATTTCGTGCCGAAGCAGGCGAACCGGCCAGTCTATTCCTACCGGCTGTCGATCATCCACTTCTGGGCTTTGATCTTTCTCTACATCTGGGCCGGCCCGCACCACCTCCACTACACCGCCCTGCCGGACTGGGCCCAGACGCTCGGCATGGCGTTCTCGATCATGCTTTGGATGCCCTCCTGGGGCGGCATGATCAACGGCCTGATGACGCTGTCCGGCGCCTGGGACAAGCTGCGGACGGACCCGATCATCCGCATGATGGTCATGGCCATAGCCTTCTATGGCATGTCGACCTTCGAAGGCCCGATGATGTCAATCAGGGCCGTCAATTCGCTGTCGCACTACACCGACTGGACCATCGGTCACGTCCATTCGGGCGCACTCGGTTGGGTCGGCATGATCTCGTTCGGCGCGGTCTATTTCATGGTGCCGAAGTTGTGGAACCGCGAGCGGCTCTATTCGCTGCGACTAGTGAACTGGCACTTCTGGTTGGCAACGCTGGGGATCGTCGTCTACGCCGCGGTGATGTGGGTCTCCGGCGTCATGCAGGGCCTGATGTGGCGCGAATACGACGAGCAGGGCTTTCTGGTTTTCTCGTTCGCCGAAACTGTCGCCGCCATGCATCCGTTCTACATCATGCGTGCCATCGGCGGCGCGATGTACCTGTCCGGCGCCCTTATCATGGCATGGAACGTCGCCATGACAATCCTCGGTTACCAGCGCGAGGAGAAACCGATGCCGCGTCCCACCGCCGCCGTCCGACCTGCGCGATCAGGAGCCAGCAAATGGGCTTGATGGACAAACATGCCGCCATCGAGAAGAACGCCACGCTGCTTCTCGTCGGCTCCCTTCTGGTGGTGACGATCGGCGGCATCGTCGAGATCGCGCCGCTCTTCTATCTCGACAATACGATCGAGAAGGTCGAAGGCATGCGGCCCTATTCGCCGCTCGAACTCGCCGGCCGCAACATCTATGTGCGCGAGGGCTGCTACCTCTGCCATAGTCAGATGATCAGGCCGTTCCGCGACGAGGTCGAGCGCTATGGGCATTACAGCCTGGCGGCCGAGTCGATGTACGACCACCCGTTCCAGTGGGGATCGAAGCGCACAGGACCGGATCTCGCGCGGGTGGGCGACCGTTATTCGAATGGATGGCACGTCCAGCATCTTACCGACCCGCGCTCCGTGGTGCCGGAATCGATTATGCCGAGCTACGCGTTCCTGAGGGAGACGCGGATCGAGGTGAAGGACTTCTCGACGCACCTGATCGCGAACAGCCGTGTGGGCGTGCCCTACTCCGACGACATGATCGCGAGCGCGAATGCCGATCTCATGGCGCAGGCCGATCCCAACGTCGACACGTCCGGTCTTGAAGCGCGGTATCCGAAGGCCAAGCTCGGTGACTTCGATGGCAATCCGCAACAGGTCACCGAGATGGACGCGCTGGTCGCTTACCTCCAGATGCTTGGCACTCTGGTCGATTTCAAAAACTACGACGAAGCCGCCGGTTACCGCTGAGGAAAATGGTGATGACCTACAACTTCATGCGGGCGTTTGCCGACACTTGGGGCCTCCTCGTTATGGTGCTGTTCTTCGTCGGATGCATCACCTTTGCGCTCCGTCCCGGCAGCAGGACCCGAGCCGACGAAGCTGGTCAAATCCCTCTCAAGGACGACTGATCATGAGCGGTGAGCACATTGACGAAGTCTCCGGCGTCTCGACCACCGGCCATGAATGGGACGGGATCAAGGAGTTCAACAATCCGCTCCCGCGCTGGTGGGTGATCACCTTCTACGTCACCATCGTCTGGGCGATCGCCTACACTATCGCTTATCCAGCATGGCCTATGCTGAGCTCCGCCACCCGAGGCGTGCTCGCCTATTCCAGCCGCAACGATGTCAAGAATGAGCTGGCAGCGGCCGAGGTCGCCAAGGGCAAGTATGTTGCCGCCCTTCAGGCGAAGACCGTCTCCGAGATTGCTGCCGACGATGTGTTGCGCGGATTCGCTATCGCGGCCGGTGGCGCCGCGTTCAAGGTCAATTGCGTTCAGTGTCATGGCTCCGGCGCCCAGGGTTCGAAGGGCTTTCCCAACCTGAATGATGACGACTGGCTGTGGGGTGGCAAGGCCGAGCAGATCCAGCAGACAATCGCGCACGGCATCCGCTTTGCCTCCGACCCCGACACGCGCCTTTCGGAAATGCCGGCCTTTGGTGACATCATTACGCCCGAGCAGATTAGACAGGTCAGCGCTTATGTCTCGAGTCTCTCCGGCGCTGTTGGCGATCAAGCATTGGTCATACCCGGCGCCAATGTTTTCGCCGAGAATTGTGCCGCCTGTCATGGCGATAAGGCAAAGGGAAACACGGAGCTTGGCGCACCCGACCTGACCGACGCGATCTGGCTCTACGGGGCGGGCGAGACGGCTATTGCCGCGCAGGTTCGCGCGCCAAAGCAAGGCGTCATGCCGGCCTGGGTTGGGCGTCTCGGCGAGGTCAAGGTCAAGGAACTTGCGGTTTATGTCCATTCGCTTGGCGGCGGAGAATAGGAACGGAAGCCTATTCTCGGCCCTCCCCCTGCCAAGCGACGAGGCCCGGCGCGAGCCGGGCCTCGACACCATTCCGGCTTCGACCTGCATCAACACGGGGCGGACCGCCTACGGTGAGGCTGTTCGACGGGCGGCAGCGGGACTGGAGATGCTACGTGCGTGATAAAACGCAGACAGAACCGCCCGGAGCAGAAGCGATCGACTCCCCCAACACCCGTGAGCCGCTTTATGCCCCGCGCAAGAAGGTTTTCCCGAAGCGAATCTCGGGTAATTTCCGTCGCTTCAAATGGCTGGTGATGGCGATCACGCTGGCGATCTACTATCTGACGCCCTGGCTGCGCTGGGACCGAGGTCCGTTTGCACCGGACCAGGCCGTGCTGATCGATCTTACCAACCGCCGCTTCTATTTCTTCTTCATCGAGATTTGGCCGCAGGAATTCTACTATGTGGCCGGCCTTCTCGTTATGGCCGGCATCGGCCTTTTCCTGGTCACTTCCACGGTGGGCCGAGCGTGGTGTGGCTATGCGTGCCCGCAAACTGTATGGGTCGATCTGTTTCTAGCTGTAGAGCGTGCGATCGAGGGAGATCGCAATGCTCGCATAAAGCTCGACGCGGGATCCTGGACTGCGCGCAAGCTTGTGCTGCGTGTATCGAGACACGCCATCTGGCTGGCCATAGCGGCAACGACCGGCGGCGCCTGGATCTTCTATTTCGCCGATGCGCCATGTCTGATTGGCGAGCTCTTCGCTGGCACCGCTGCGCCACTCGCCTACATCACCATCGGCGTGCTGACGGCAACCACCTACACATTCGGTGGACTGATGCGCGAGCAGGTCTGCACCTACATGTGCCCGTGGCCGCGCATCCAGGCGGCCATGCTCGACGAGAATTCGCTCACTGTGACATACAATGACTGGCGCGGGGAACCCCGTTCGCGCCATGCCAAGAATGCTCTTGCCGCAGGGCAGCCGGTTGGAGACTGCGTTGATTGCAATGCATGTGTCGCGGTCTGTCCGATGGGGATCGACATCCGCGACGGCCAGCAGCTCGAATGCATCACCTGCGCGCTCTGCATCGACGCCTGTGACGGCGTAATGAACAAACTCGGCAAGGACCGTGGGCTAATCTCGTATGCGACGCTGTCCGATTACAACGCCAACATGGCGGCGGCGACCGCAGGGGGCGCTTGCTCGGTGAATCCGTCGCTGGTGCGGACAGACGGCAGCGCTTTCTCCGACAGGTTAGCCCATTTCCATGTCCGCAAGATCTTTCGACCGCGCACCTTCGTCTACATGAGTGCGTGGTCGGCGGTCGGTCTCGCCTTGCTCTACTCGCTGCTGACGCGCGATCGGCTCGAGGTCAACGTTCTGCACGACCGCAATCCGCAGTTCGTCACGCTATCCGATGGTTCGATCCGCAATGGTTACACCGTCAAGCTGCTCAATATGATCCCAGAGCCAAGAACGATTGTCGTCACCATGCAGGGCCTGGCGAATGCCGAGATGAGCGTCGTCGGGATCGACATGCCTGCGGATCGCTCCCTCTCCGTTCCGGTCGAACCGGACCGGCTGAAGACGTTGAAGGTTTTCGTCCGCCAGCCGGCGGAACAGATCAATGCCCAAGCGCAGACGTTCAAGTTCCGGGTCGAGGACAAGGCGAGCTTCGAGTCGGACGAATACACGGCCACGTTCAACGCACCGGAGATCGTTAGATGAGCGTCAATGCACGAAGGCCCCGCAAATTCACCGGCAGGCATATGTTGCGTATCATCCTTAGCTTTTTCGGCGTGATCGTTGGTGTGAACCTGACCATGGCAACACTCGCCAGCACGAGCTGGACCGGCCTTGTCGTCGAAAATACTTATGTCGCGAGCCAGCAGTTCAACCGGATAGCCGAGCAAGGGCGCGCGCAGGCCGCACTCGGCTGGACCGGCAAACTGACCATCGCACGGGGCGAGGTCCGCTACGGCCTCAGCGATGCCGCCGGCAAAGCGGTCCAGTTGCACGGCGTCAGGCTCCTGTTCCGTCATCCCGCCTACGAGGCCGAGGACAAAGCCGTCATGCTTTCGCTCGCCGCGAGCCAGGAATTTTCCGCCCAGCATACGCCAAGGGACGGCGTCTGGATTGTCCAAGTCGACGCCGATGCTGGTCTCGCAGAACCCTATCGCGACGTCCGTCGAATTATAATTTCCCATGGAGCGCTACAATGAGCTGTTGTGCACCGGGCGCCGAAACAGCGCTGGATCTGGAAAGCAGCATATCCGTCCTGCCATCAAACCAGGAGGTCAGGCTGGCGAGCCGCTCGCTTGGCGGCGATCTGCACCAAACCGATCTCTCGGTCCCGACGGTGCATTGCGCAGCCTGCATGCAGAGTATCGAGAGGGCGCTTGGAAAACTCGATCGCGTCGAGGGTGTACGTGTCAACCTGTCGACGAAACGGGTTGCGATCCGGTGGCGCGGAAATGAGGTTCCACCGTTTGTCGCCGCGCTTGGACGGCTGGGATACGAAGCGCATTTGTTCGCGCCCGAGGCAGGGGAGAAGGACAAGACGCTATCGGAGCTGATCCGGGCCGTGGGGGTTGCCGGCTTTGCAGCGGGCAACATCATGCTGCTTTCAATGTCGGTCTGGTCCGGCGCTGAAGGTGCGACCCGCGACCTGTTCCACTGGGTCTCGGCACTGATCGCCATCCCCGCGCTCGCCTTCGCTGGTGGCATCTACTTCCGCTCCGCATGGAACGCATTGCGTCACGGCCGCATGAACATGGATGTGCCGATTGCGGTTGGTGTCTCGCTCGCCTATGCGATGAGCCTTTACGAAACCATCAACCATAGCGACCACGCTTACTTCGATGCATCGGTATCGCTGCTGTTCTTCCTGCTGATCGGCCGCACGCTTGATCACGTGATGCGCGAGCGTGCCCGGACCGCGGTGAACGGCCTGTCACGGCTGGCGGCGCGGGGCGCCATGGTGCTTCGCGAGGATGGTTCGCGCGATTACCTGCCGGTTGAGGAGATCAAACCCGGCTTGCAGCTGCTGATCACCGCCGGCGAAAGGATTCCCGTCGATGGCAAGGTTATTCGAGGCTCTTCCGATCTCGACTGTTCACTGGTTTCCGGTGAGAGCACACCCAGAACCGTGGCGTCAGGGGAAACCGTGCAGGCCGGCACGCTCAATCTCACAGGCCCGCTGACCATCGAGGCGACAGCCGCCGCAAAGGATTCCTTCCTGGCCGAAATGGTCCGGCTGATGGAAGCCGCCGAGGGCGGTCGCGCGCATTATCGCAGGATCGCCGACCGCGTTTCAGCGCTCTATGCTCCGGTGGTCCATCTGACCGCCTTGGTGACTTTCCTCGGCTGGATGGTGGCCACCGGCGACTGGCACCGGGCAATGACGATCGCCATCGCCGTCCTTATCATCACGTGTCCCTGTGCGCTCGGCCTCGCCGTGCCGATCGTGCAGGTGGTCGCCGCGCGCCGCCTGTTCGAAAATGGCGTGATGGTCAAGGACGGTTCGGCGATGGAGCGCCTGGCGGCGATCGATACGGCGGTGTTCGACAAGACCGGCACGCTTACGCTCGGTGAGCCCCGACTCGTCAACGCGTCTTCCATCGATCCGACTCTCCTGGCAGTCGCAGCCGATATGGCCGCGCACTCCCGTCACCCGCTTTCGAAGGCCATTGCCAGGTCTGCCGGTTTCGCCGGTCAGCCAAAGCTCAAGGCTGTCAGCGAACACCCCGGATTCGGCATCGAAGCCACCGCGAGGGGGAGCACCTGGCGACTGGGGCGGCGTGGTTGGGCTGCATGGAAGGCTCGAACCGGTGGCGAAAGCAGATACGGCGGAACGGTTCTGACCAAAGACGGGATCATCGTGGCGTCCTTTGTCTTCAGGGACGCGCTGCGTCCGGACGCGAGGGCGGCAATCGAGCAATTGAACAACGCCCGAGTTTCCGTGAAAATGCTGTCGGGCGATACCGGGACTGCATGCGGCGAGATCGCGACGACGTTGGGGATACATCACTTTGTTCCGGCGCTGCTTCCTTCGGGCAAGGTCAAGTATATTGAAAACCTGGCGAAGGACGGCCATAAGGTGCTCATGGTTGGCGACGGCCTCAACGACACCCCTGCGCTGGGCGCGGCACATGTCTCGATCGTTCCAGCCACGGCGGCCGATGTCGGCCGCAAAGCTGCGGATTTCGTTTTCCTGCACGAAAGCCTTTCGGCCGTCTCCCTTGCCCTCGACGTTTCGCGAAAGGCCGGACGACTGATCCGGCAAAACATCGCCATCGCGATTGTCTACAACGCCATTGCCGTCCCGATCGCCATTTTGGGGCAGGTAACACCATTGATTGCGGCAATCGCGATGTCGGCCTCATCACTGCTTGTCATTGGCAATGCGTCGAGGCTGCAAGGTTTTGTGCCAGACGTGCCAAGGAGAACTTGCTCCGCCTGATAGCCGCTCCCACACCGGCACATTGACGCAAACCTCATGACAATCCTGGTCTATCTCATACCGGTGGCTCTGTTGTTGGGCGGGCTTGGACTGTCTGGCTTCCTGTGGGCCTTGAGGAGTGGTCAATACGAGGATCTCGACGGAGCCGCCGAGCGTATCCTCATTGACCGGGACGAGAGGCCGGAACGCTGATTCCGACGCTCAAGGGCCTGCGTCGCCCATTCCGCCATGCAAGCTGATGCCACGAAGTACCTCGCACGGCCGGAGAACGCTGGCGATGTACCTGTTCCAAGTGCAACGGAGCGAATAGACCGGCGGCACGGGTTTGTCGTGTCTGGCTGACCCAGATCAGTGCTGTCTCCTCATCGCCCTGATTCAATGGAGGAGTCTTTTCAAGGGGAGAACGCATGTCTAGCCGGACGGAAGCTGAGCGGCATCAGGTGCTGGCCGTGTTCGCCGGGGGCGCCGGCATTGTCGAAGCCGTTAGCAGGCCGGCGCACGTCATTGCAGGAGCCGATGCGTTCGAATGAGCGAGTTCAAGCCAGTTCGGTTCGTTGATGTCGCGCTGGAGGGGCAATTCTGGCGCGAGCGGCTGGAGACGGTGCTGACACGGACCATCCCCAGCCAGCACGTCCAGCTTGGCAAGCAAGGTGTATTGCTGTCCCTCACACTGCCGAACCAGTCGCTGCCACTGAGCGTCCCAGGCAACGAGCACGATTTCGGGCAGGTGTTCTGGGACTCCGACGCCGGTAAGTGGATAGAAGCAGCATCCTACGCGCTGTCACACAGGCGTGATCCCGACATCGAGGCATGGATCGAAAACATTGTCGATGATCTCGAAAAGGCGCAGGCTCCCGACGGTTATCTGAACTGCTGGTACCTGCAGCGCGAGCCCGACAAGCGCTGGACCAACCTGCGCGACAATCACGAACTCTACAATCTTGGACATCTGCTCGAGGGCGGTATCGCCTACTTCCTCGCGACGGGCCGGCGCCGGCTCCTGGACATCCTTGAGCGGTATGTTGACCATGTGCGCAAGACATTCGGCCCGAACCCCGGCCAGAAGCGCGGCTATTGCGGCCATCAGGAAATCGAGCTGGCCCTCGTTAAGCTCTATCGCTTGACTGGAGACAGAATGCATCTCGACCTCGCGGCCTATTTCATGAATGAGCGCGGGCGTCAGCCGCACTACTTCGATCAGGAAGCGGTCGCGCGCGGGGAGAACCCCAGGGATTTCAGGGCGAAAAGATATGAGTACAACCAGTCGCACAGGCCGGTGCGCGAGCAAACTAAGGTGGTCGGACATGCGGTCCGAGCGATGTACATGCTTTCTGCCATGGCCGACCTCGCGGCGGAACTGAATGACGACAGCCTCAAGAAAGCATGCGAGGTGCTCTGGGCCGACGTCATCTCCTCGAAAATCTACATCACGTCCGGCTTGGGTCCGGCTGCCGCGAATGAAGGCTTTACTGAGGATCACGACCTGCCGAACGATACGGCGTATGCGGAGACCTGCGCCTCGGTAGGCCTGATCTTCTGGGCACATCGCATGCTGCATCTCGAACTCGACGGCCGATACGCCGACGTTCTGGAACAGGCGTTGTTCAACGGCGCGCTGACCGGCCTTTCGCGCGATGGCGAGCGCTATTTCTACTCCAATCCGCTCGAGAGCGATGGGCGACGCAGCAGATGGGCCTGGCACTCATGCCCATGCTGCACGATGAATTCGTCTCGCCTGATTGCTTCGATCGGAGGCTATTTCGTCTCGGCCAGTGAAAACGCAATCGCCTTCCATCTCTACGGCGGCGTTTCGACGAACATCCAACTCGCTACGGGCAATGTGTTCCTGCGGGAAACCAGCGCCTATCCATTTTTCGGCTCGATCAGGATCGAGGTCAGCCCTGACGCACCGGCCGAGTTCACTATCAACCTCCGCATTCCCGGTTGGGCTCATGAAGCCGAAGCTTCGGTCGGGGGATGTGCAGTCGACGTGACGGCATGCACCAGAAATGGCTATCTTGCGATCTCGCGGCTATGGAATGCCGGAGACATCATCGCCCTCGAGCTACCGATTTCTCCCAAGCGCATCTATGCTCATCCCTCGGTCAAGCAGGACATCGGCCGGGTGGCGCTCAAGCGCGGGCCGTTGGTTTATTGCGTTGAAGAGGTCGACAATCCCGGGGGGGCGGTGCAGCAGCTCAAACTGCCGCGAGACGCCAGGATCGAAACGGTGGAACGGGGCGATCTCTTCGATGGCGTGGTCACGCTGACCGCCTCCGCAGAGCGTATCGAAGACCAAGGGTGGGGAGACAGCCTGTACAGGAATGCGCCCCCGATCGTTTCGGGCTGCCGGCTAACCGCTCTGCCATATTATCTCTGGAACAATCGGGCGAAAGGCTCGATGCAAGTGTGGCTGCTGGAAAGCTGAATTCAGCGCCGTATGGGAGGCCACTTCTCAACCAATGAATGCCGACAAGATGCAGTCATCAGAAGCCTCAGATATTCTCATTCGTCCGGCGGGCGGTCCACCGGTCCGTGCTCTGGTTGACGAGTTCCACGACCTGATTGGAACCGACCCTGCATACAGGGGAATAAGGGCGCCGCGTCGGTCAAAAACTGCCGACGTGACAATCTCGCTTGCTAGCTGGGTATGTGCTTGGCTGCGCGGACGCGAGCGCTGGTCCGATCACCCGCGTACGAGTTTGAGGCGTTTTCCTGCTTCGTTGCTGATACATGCGGATTTTCCCGCCCTGCGCCTTGAGGCGATACGGCGGGCATTGGAACGCAGCGCACGACAGGAGGCTGAACTCAACCAGCGTCTCACGAGGATAGCCGCCGCGATGGCACGCTGATGGGCGGCGCTGATGACAGATTCGATATCGTTGTTGTCGGAGCCGGGCCGGTCGGCCTTTCCTTCGCCGCATCACTCGCTCAAAGCCAACTCAAGGTCGCAGTTGTCGAACAGAACTCAATCGATACTCTCGCCAATCCGCCTTTTGACGGTCGGGAAATCGCGCTGACCCACGCCTCGATCAGAATCCTTCGCGAGATCGGCGCCTGGGATGCCATCCCCGCTTCGGACAAATCACCGCTTCACGGCGCCCGCGTGCTCAACGGTTCGAGCCCTTTCGCTCTGCGTTTCGATCCTCCCAGCGGGTCTGGCGAACCCCTCGGAGTTTTGGTCCCAAATTGCCGAATTCGCGACGCGCTGTTCAAGACCATCCACTTGCAGAATCACGCGCGGCTGCTGTGCGGCCACTCGGTCGTAGATGCAACAACCAGCCAGACAGGAGCAGTCGTAACGCTGTCTGATGGCGTGCAGTTGAACGCTAGCCTTGTGGTTGCCGCCGATTCACGTCTGTCGGCCACTCGTGATCTGCTCGGCATAGGCGCCGATATCAATCGGCTTGGCTACTCCATGCTAATATGCCGGGTACGGCATGAGCGCGCCCACCACCAGGTGGCAATCGAATGGTTCGATCACCATCAGACGATAGCGATGTTGCCCTTGGCGGAGGGCGTGTCGTCGCTGCTGCTCACCCTGCGCTCAAACGAGGCCGATAGACTGCTTGCCTTCAGCGACCATTTGTTTCTGAGGGAATTGACGAACCGGTGTCGAGGGCGCCTTGGAAAAATGACCTTGGTAAGCAAGCGCCATGCCTATCCGCTGGTCACGACTTGGGCGCACAAATTCCGAGCTCCCAGCGCCGCACTCATCGGCGACGCTGCCATCGGCATGCACCCGGTAACTGCGCATGGTTTCAACATCGGTATCAGCAGCCAGAAGCAACTCGCCTACGGAATCCTAGCAGCATGTCGCGACGGTCGCGAGATTGCCGATCCCAACATGCTGCACGGATACGAAAGGTGGCTTCGCCTGTCAGCGGCGCCGCTCTTCCATGGCACGAACATTGTCGTCGGACTCTACTCAAGCGAGCACCCGGCGGCACGGCTTGCAAGACATGTGGGGCTTCGGTTTGCCCAACATGTTCCCTTTATGCGGCATGGCATTTCGGCCATGCTTAGGCGATGAAACCGTACCAGCAGCTTTGGACCTTGCGCGATGAAAGAGAGTCTCATTCGCCGGAGTAATCGCTGCCCCTGCACGCAGAGGCGGCAGCTTCCCGCGGCAGGCCATAAATGTCGCCCCGAAGAGGTATTGTCTCAGCGCTTTATTTGGTCGCCGCCGTCATCAGTCACTGCATCGAGCAGGGACCGATGGGCCGGGCGAGGCGGGAATGGGAAACGCGTTGATCACTGGCGTGCCACACGCTGTTCGTGGCGCAGGTTAGGTTTTCCAGGGTGGCAAGTCGCCTCCAGTCCGTGATTCACTTCGGTTCCGCCGATCATGATGTCCGGAAGCAAAGCGAAGGCTTAGAAGGGTAGTCCGCTTGCTCAGGTCAGACGAATCCCAGTTGTTGGGCCGTCTGGAACAAAGCGAGCAGCATGATCAGGCAGCCGACGAGCCGCAAAAGCGTCCGCTCGGCAATCGCCTTGAGCACCCATCCGGCAAGCGGAGCGGCGACTATGCCGCCCACGATCAGCCCCAGCACCGAGCTTGCATGTGTCGACAGCGCCCCCGCTTCCTGCCAGTGCCCACTGACGAGCGCGACGATGAAGGTGACGGACACCGCTAGCGTGATCAGGAACTCGGCCGCATTGACAGTGCCGATCACGTAGCGGGGCGGCGCGCCGGCGCCGAGCAATCCGGTCACGACCATGGGGCCCCATCCGCCGCCACCTGCAGCGTCGAGGAAGCCGCCGACAGTGCCCAGCGGCGCCACAAGACGGGTAGGAACCGGATTGCTGGGGATCTTGCGGAACGACCGGAAGAACAGCCAGAGCCCGATCACAGCGAGATAGGTCGTGACGTAGGGCTTCACCATGTCGCCGTCGAACGAGGTCAGCACGAAGGCGCCGAGGCAGCCGCCGAGAATGCCGAAAGGAGCAAGCCGCCAGAACAGCTTCCAGTCGATATTGCGGTGGTAGTGGTGCGCCGTGCCGGAAGCGGCCGTGGTGAACACTTCCGCCGCGTGTACCGCGGCGGAAGCCTGCGCCGGCGGAACACCGAAGGAGAGCAGCACGGTGGAGGAGATCGCGCCATAGGCCATGCCTAACGCGCCGTCAACCGCCTGGGCGAGGAAGCCGACAATGGCGAACAGAATGAAGTCAGTCATTGGTGTCCGCCGTGAAAGTGCCGCCGTATGTAGCCTTGTGGATGTGGCATCCGGCTTGGCTCCGCGTCAGAGAAAAGGGCGGCATCGCTGCCGCCCATCGAGATTGTTGAGGTGCGTGGACCTTAAAAATCCATACCGCCCATACCGCCCATGCCACCCATGCCGCCGCCGGGCATGCCGGCAGGCATACCGCCGCCAGCCGACTCCTTCTTCGGAGCCTCCGCGATCATGGCTTCGGTGGTGACCAGCAGGCCGGCGACCGAGGCCGCATCCTGGAGAGCTGTGCGCACGACCTTGACCGGATCGACGATACCCATGGCGATCATGTCGCCATATTCGCCGGTCTGGGCATTGAAGCCGAAGGTCGGGCCCGTGTTCTCGAGGATCTTGCCGGCAACGATCGATGCTTCCGCACCGGCGTTGGCCGCGATCTGGCGAGCCGGAGCCTGCAGCGCGCGACGCACGATGGCGATGCCAGCGGTCTGGTCGGAGTTGGCGCCGCTGACGGTGATGGCCAGCGAAGCGCGCAGAAGTGCGACGCCGCCGCCGGGAACGATGCCTTCTTCGACGGCCGCGCGGGTCGCGTTAAGGGCGTCATCGACGCGGTCCTTCTTTTCCTTGACTTCGATCTCGGTCGCACCGCCGACGCGGATGACGGCAACGCC